>JACIWR010000115.1 GCA_014360845.1 Anaerolineae bacterium | reverse complement strand
GGCAGGTCTTGCGGATGATGGTCAGCACCCGCTCCAGATTTTTCTTCTCCACAGCGATAAAAAGGGTCTGTTGCGCCTGACGCAATGCGCCACCACGGCTTTCACCGAAGGTAGCGGTATGACCGGCCGCTACCAACGCCTCTATCACGCGCCCGGCCTCGTCTCGGGGCACTACGGCCATCACCATCTTCATCGTTTTTCACCCTCCCGCCAGATGGCGTGATACTCAGCCAGCATGGCCAGCAACTCCTCACGGGCCTCCTCGGGCAGTTCACCACTGCGGTTGATCTGATGGTATAATCCCGGATGCTCATCGTGCAGATGGGTTAACAATCCCTGCTCGAAGGCCGGCACCTTCTCCGCTGGCACGTCATCCAGGAAGCCCTCGACCGCGGCCAGCAGAACCACGGTCTGATCGGCCAGAGTCAGGGGCCGATAGGGCGGTTGCTTGAGCACGGCCCGCAACCGCTCGCCGCGCCGAATTTGCTGCTGGGTGGCCTCATCAATTTCAGTGCCGAAACGGGCGAAGCGGGCCACCTCCTCGAACTGCGCCAACTCCAGCCTCAGGTGACGGGCCACAGCGCGCATGGCCGCCGTCTGGGCCGCCCCACCCACACGCGACACCGACTGTCCCACGTTCACCGCGGGCTTGAAGCCCCGGTTAAACAGCTCCGTATCGAGCACGATTTGCCCATCGGTGATGGAAATCAGGTTGGTGGGAATGTACGCCGAGATGTTGCCGCGCTGCGTTTCGATGATGGGGAGCGCGGTCAACGAGCCGCCCCCGGCCTCCTCGTTCAACTTGCACGAACGCTCCAGCAGCCGCGCGTGCAGGTAGAAAACGTCGCCGGGGTAAGCCTCGCGGCCCGGTGGCCGGCGCAAAAGCAGGCTCAACTCCCGGTAAGTGTCGGCGTGCTTGGTCAGGTCGTCGTAGACGATCAGCACGTCGCGGCCCTCGTACACCAGGAACTCGGCCATGGTACAGCCGGCATAGGGAGCCAGGTAACGCAGCGCGGGTGGGTCGTCCGGACTGGAGACGACCACGATGGTGTACGCCAGGGCACCGTGAGCGCGCAGCGTCTCGATGACGGCCAGCGTGGACGACTTCTTCTGTCCGATAGCGACATAGACACATAGCACATCACTATCGCGCTGGTTGATGATGGCATCCACCGCCAGGGCCGTCTTCCCCGTCTGCCGGTCGCCGATGATCAACTCCCGCTGCCCGCGCCCAATGGGCACCAGAGCGTCCACGATCTTCAGGCCGGTGTGCAGCGGTTCATTCACCGGCGCTCGCTCGATAATGCCCGGTGCGTCGCGTTCCAGATAATGGAAATCGGCGGCGTCTATCGGTCCAAGACCATCCAGGGGCTCGCCCAGCGGATTCACTACCCGCCCCAGCAGCTTGTGCCCCACCGGCACGCGCAATCGCTCACCGCTGGCCGTGACCAGATCGCCGCCCTGGATGCCTTCGTCGGGGCCGAGCAGGATGACGTCAATAAGCTCATGATCCAAATTCAGGATCATGCCCTGCACGCCGGTGGGAAAGGTCACCAGTTCATCGGTGCAGGCGTTGGGCAGGCCCGACAGGGTGGCCACGCCGTCGCCGATGCGTTGCACCGTGCCCACGTCGTGGAACCGCACCTGAGCGCTCAGTTGGTCGCTCTGGGTGCGCAGTACCTGCAGCAATGTAGCGATGTCGGACTCCACCACGGGCACCTGCACCAGGTCGGCCACGGCGTCGCTGATGCGTTGCACCAGGCCCACCTCGTGGAACCGCGTGGGATTAACCT
The DNA here is from genome assembly GCA_014360845.1 of Anaerolineae bacterium. GTDB lineage: Bacteria > Chloroflexota > Anaerolineae > JACIWR01 > JACIWR01 > JACIWR01. The sequence continues at coordinate 9,689 of JACIWR010000115.1, read as the reverse complement.
CTTGCCTGACCCGCTGGCGCAGCATTTCTAATAGCGCAGCTACATCCGGCTGAGGCTTTGGATCACTCATGGCCCATGCGCTCCTTCAGAGCAACGGATACGCTTTCGCGCAGTTCGTCCAGTTGACCGGAGATGGAGTTATCCACAATCGTGTCTCCCAGACGAACTTGCAGACCGGCGATCAGTGCCGGGTCGGTTTTCCACTCCAGGTTGACGTGGCGGTCGGCCAGAGCGGTGAGAGTGCGCACCAGGAGCCCCTGATGCTCGGGGGTCAGCGGCCGGGCACTGGTCACGTAAGCCGTGGGCTCGCGGTTACCCAGGGAGCGGCGGAACGCTTCCACCCGCTGCATCTCGCTGCGCCCCAGCTCCCAGATGCGATCGCTGAGCTGTTTGACCAGCGCGTCGTGCATCTCCGGTGGTGCCGTCCGACCGATGACCTGTCCACTGATCTCCAGAATGGTGTCCAGGAGTTCTTCGTGGAACGCGTTGACAGCCGCCAGCCGCCGGCGATAGGCTTCGGCATGCGCCTCGGCGATGATGCGCTCCACCTCGCTCTGGGCCTCTTCCAACAGCGCCGCCCTATCTGCCTCTGCCTGTTCGCGCGCCTTGGAGATGATGGCTGCCGCCTCCTGCTCCGCCCGCGCCAGGCGGTCCGCCAGTTCAGCACGCAACCGGGCCACCTCCTGGCGTTCCTGTTCCAGCTCGCGGAGCAATCGCTCTTTCTCGGCCCGACGTTGCGCTGCATTGCGCATCACCGGCTGGAAGAGAAAGTGATTGAGCAGCACCACCAGCACCAGAAAGTTGATTATCTGGAATATAACCGTTGCCCAGTCTAAATTCAGCATAACTCGCCCCTAGAAGAAACGATCTAGTAGCGGGTTGGCGAACAGCAAAACCAGACAAATGAGCAACACGTAAATCGCGGTTGACTCCAGCAGCGCCATCGAGATGAACAACGTGGCGCGGATGCGGTCGGCGACCTCCGGCTGGCGGGTCATCCCCTCCAGCGCCTTGAGTACCGCCCGCCCTTCGACTATGGCCGGGGTGATGGTCCCCAACAGAATCATTATCCCCGAAGTGATGATTGTGACCAATGTAACCAATGTACCAGGTGACATGTCCATGTTATCTACTCCTTTCCTCTTTGGATCGTTGTTCACTTGCTTCCAGGCCAGCGCCAATGTAGACGGTGGCCAACACGGTAAAGATGTAAGCCTGTAAGACGCCGGTGAGCATACTGAAAGCCACCAGGGGTAAAGGCACGATCAGTGGCACCAGGGCGAAGATCACGGCCACGATCAGTTCAGTGCTAATCACGTTGCCGAAGAGACGCAGAGTGAGCGATAAGGTGCGGCTCAACTGGCCCACGATCTCCAAAGGCAACATGAAAACCGGCGAGGCCATGTCCTTGAAATAGCCCACCAGCCCTTTGGCCCGGATGCCGAAGTAGTGGACGGAGAAGAAGACGACCAGAGCCAGGGCCAGCGGGGTATTGATGTCGCGGGTCGGGGTGACCACGATGGGCACAATGCCAATGGTGTTGGCAACAGCGATGAAGATGGCCAGCGTGCCCAACAGCGGCAGATAAAACTCCGCCGGTCGGCCCATCACCCCAGAAACGGTGTCAATCAGAAAATCCACCAGCATCTCCAAAGCCATGGGCCGACGTCGGCCTATCAGGGCCGCGGCCCCCACGATGAGGACCATCATGACCCAGGTGGAGACGACGGTGTCGCGCACCGGGATGCCAAGAAATCTGAACACTACCTGCGGAAACACACCTTCCATGAATTTCACTCCCGTTCTGACAGCCAATAAGCCACGACCAGCAGCCAGCGGCTCAGCCATAACCCGCCAAAGGCCAGCAGTCCGGCCATCACCCCTTGCCGCAGGGCAGCCAACAGCACCACCGCGCTGATTACCCAGCGCAGCAATGCGCCCCCCCACATCTGCCCCAGGGCGCGAGGGGCCAAGCCCGGCTGCAGGCGGGCCACGCTCCAGCGCAGGGTGAGGGCGTTCAACGCGCCCGCCATCGCCCCTGCACACAGCCACCATACGTTCATTGATCCGTCTCGTCCTCCCCTTGCTCTTTCTCCCTCTTCTCCTGCTCGGCAAGCTGTTGGTCGCGTTCAATCACGCGCCGAATGGTGCGCATCACGTTGTAGAAACCGGTACCCACCCCCAGGGTCAGTAGCCCCATGGTGAAAATGTAACCGGTGTGTAGCCAGCGATCCAGAAAGTGTCCCAGCAGCGTCCCGCCGAAGATGGGCACCGCCAGGTCCCAGCCCAGCGACATCGCGGCCAGGGCATCGCGCCACGCCGAACGCCAGGGATCGCGATCAGGTTTCGCTTTCATCGCTCAACCCATCTTCCAATCCGCCATTCTTCCAATCTGCCATTCTTCCAACCTTCCATTACACCAGGGCCGGAAGGCCGGGAGCCTGGCAGGGCAGAAGATCAGGTCAGGCCGGTAGTGAAGATCGTCACCCCGTTCCGGTCCACCTGCAGGATGCCCGCGGCCAGGTCGAGGGTATGCTCGCCTTTGTCGTCGGCATAGCGCACGGGCGCGCTGACCGTCTCGCCCAGCAGCGGCGCGTGACCGGGCCAGATGCTGATCCCACTACCGTCCACCAGTTGCACATGCACCCAGCGAACCCCCTCCGCCTCCAGCAAGGTTTCGGCGGGGGTCATCACCGTCAGACGGAGCGGTTTAATCACCGGTATCCCCCTCTGCGGGTAAGCTTTTCGCCTTCTCTACCGCCTCGTCAATGGTGCCCACCATGTAAAACGCCTGCTCTGGCAAATCGTCGTGATAGCCTTCGATGATCTCGCGGAAGCCGCGCAGCGTCTCGGCAAGAGGCACGTAGCGCCCGGGCATGCCGGTGAAGGGTTCGGCGACGAAGAAGGGTTGCGTGAGAAAGCGCTGCACCCGCCGCGCCCGGTTCACCACCAGCCGGTCCTCGTCGCTCAATTCTTCTATACCCAGGATGGCAATCACGTCCTGCAGTTCCCGATAGCGCGCCAACAAGGCCCGCACCTGCGCGGCGATGTGGTAGTGCTCCTCCCCCACACCCATCGGCGTCAGCAGCGAACTGCTGGACTCCAGGGGATCAATGGCCGGGTAGAAGCCCATGCTGGCCTGACGTCGCGAGAGAACCGTGCTGGCGTCCAGATGGGCGAAAGTGGCCACCACGGCCGGGTCCGTCAGGTCATCGGCGGGAACGTACACGGCCTGTATCGAGGTCACACTGCCCCGGCTGGTGGTGGTGATGCGCTCCTGCAGCTCCCCCATCTCGCTTTCCAGCGTGGGCTGGTAACCCACGGCGCTGGGCAGCCGTCCCAGCAGGGCCGAGACCTCGGCGCCGGCCTGGATGTAACGGAAGATGTTGTCAATGAACAACAGCACCGGCCGGCGTTCGTGGTCGCGAAAGTACTCGGCCATGGTCAACGCCGTGAGAGGCACGCGCAACCTGGCCCCTGGCGGCTCGTTCATCTGACCGAAGACCAGGATGGTGCTGTCCAAGACACCGCTGCGTTGCATCTCCAGCCACAGCTCATTGCCCTCACGACTCCGCTCGCCCACACCGACGAAGAGAGCGATGCCCGAGTGCTGGCGGATGGTGTGGCGGATCAGTTCGATGATGAGCATGGTCTTGCCCACACCCGCGCCGCCGAAGAGGCCGATTTTGCCGCCTACGGGGTAAGGGGTCAACAGGTCAATGGCCTTGATGCCGGTGACGAAGGGCTTGACCACTACCTGTTGCTCGGCCAGCGGCGGTGACTTGCGGTGAATGGGCCGCTCCTCGATAGCCGCAGGCGCGGGCTGGCCGTCAATGGGCCGACCCAACACGTTGAACATGCGTCCCAGGGTAGCCCGTCCCACGGGCACACGGATGGGTTGTCCCGTGTCGAGGACCGGCAGTCCCCGGCGCAGCCCCGCCGTGCTGCTCATGGCCACGGCCCGCACCGTGCGCGGGTCCACGTGCTCCTGCACCTCGATGACCAATTCCGGCCCGTCGTTGCGCTGCACGATCAGCGCGTTATGAATGCTGGGCAGGTCGCCCGAGGCGAATTCGGCGTCTACCACTACACCAGCTACCCTGGTAACCACTCCTGTTCTGGCCAATCCATACCTCCGAACATCCTACGATCCAGCTACCCGACAGTTTTGCCCAAGTGTCGCTGCGCAGGGTGCAAGAGGCCCCGAAGCAGCCTCGCGGCCACGAGGGAGCATCCTGAGCGGAGCGCGGCGGAGTCGAAAAAGCATCCTGAGCGGAGCGCAGCGGAGTCGAAGGATGCGGGGCTCGCCCTTTCGTCATCCTTCGACTACGTTCGTCCCTCCGCTGCCACTTCGGGACTCACTCCGCTCAGGATGACGATTGTCCCCAGGGTGGCGCGGAGCACCTTTCTGCAATGGCATCTTCAAACTGTCAGGTGACTAGTCCTACGATGTGTGTTCACCGTTCACCCATCACTACAGAGAGACTCGCTCCATCGCAGAGCCGCAGGGCCAGACTTCCGAGGTCTCGGGGACTGCGGAAGTCCGTTGCAGTGGACTCACGCCCTGGGCTCCAGGAAATCGCCCTTCAAAGGCGGAAAGCCGACGATTTCCACGGTCATGGAGGCTATCGTGATTTCGGGTTCAGCCTCGAAGTGCCGTAGAAGCTCTTGATGCAGCCGGGCTTTGACCTGGCGGCGTTCCCGCGCCTCGACGATGTAACGCAGGGTCATTTCAATCCAGTTATCGGTCATGATGATGTACAGCGTGGGCTCCACCGCCGTCTCATGCAATGGGTACAGCTTCATCAGGTCACGAAGAGCTGCCTGCGCCTGCTCCTGGAGATGGGAAGTGTACTCCCGGGCATGTTCAAGCATGAGTTGCCCCGCTCGCTGCCAGTTGCTGTTATAGGTCACGGGAATCGTTATCTCGTCCCAGAGGTAATCCCAGTGTTGCGTGTAATTGAACACCGGATCGGAAAAGACCACGCGATTCGCCACGGTCACGATGCGACCCGTGTACTGATCGGCCTGAACCCACTCCCCGATCTCCATCACCGTGGTGCGCAGGACGCTGATGTCCAGCACATCCCCCATCACATTACCGATCTTCACCCGATCACCGATGCGGAAGAGATTGCCGGTGACGATATTCACATAGCCCGCCAGAGACCCGATGACCTCTTGGGAGGCAAAAGCTATGCCAGCGCCCAGGATGCCCATGGCCACAGTGAAATTGCTGCCGAAGCCCAGCCAGATGAGCAGGATGATGATGCCACCACTGACAAAAACGGCGTTTCGGATCAACATGCGCAAAGTGTGCATGTAATACTGATCTTTGACCCGCGCCTGCAACAGGTTACCCGCCGCCCGATTGGTCGCCAGAGTGAGCAACAGCACCACCACCGAAGAGACGATTTTGAGCCCTATACTGAGATAAGTCATCGGAATCTGAGGCATGGCAGAGTCTCCTCGTATAATCAGTGCCAGGGCGTAGCTGCCAACCGCTGCTGCGCTCCGAGTGAAGTCCAAGGGTGTCAGTCTTATAGCGGACAGGGCTTGTCCTGAGCCCCGACGAAGGGCCGTCCGCCGCTACTTTATAACAACTTCCTACGCCTTGCCCAGGGCAAAGCCGCGCTCCAGGGCCTGCTCATTGGCCTGGCGTCTGGACTCCGGCAGGCTCTGCTTCAGCACTTCCAGGTCTACCAGGCCGGAAAGGGCGACCAGGGCCCCCAGCATAATCATGTTCGCCGCCCCCGGATGCCCCATCTCGGACGCCGTGCTCAGGGCCGGGATGGGACGATGTCGCTGCCGGGCGGCGGGTGCGGGGCTCACCGCCTCCGGATCGAAAAGTATCACCCCATCCTCGACCACATCCTGGTGCAGACGCTCGTAAGCCTCTTGAGACAGGGCGACGAAAAAGTCGGGGGTCAGAACGCGGGGGTAGGTAATTGGCTCCTCGGAAACCACCACCTCCGCGCGGATAAACGTTCCCCGCGCCTCCGGCCCGTACGAAGCACTGCTGGCCACCTGTTTCCCGGATAGAGCACAGGCATGCCCCAGCAGAGTCCCCGCCAGCTTGATGCCCTGTCCTCCCTGACCGCCGAAAAGCACCTCTACACGTCCCACGGCTCTTCTCCTTCCCGCCACTCGCCGACCACGATCTTGCCTTCCGCTCCTTCTTTTTGAGCCTTGCGGCGCGAGATGCAGTGAGTCTCCTGCCAGGAGAGCATGGCCCAGGGCAGACTCGCCTCTTTATCGGCCCACTGCCCTCGATTGGCGCGGCCATATTGGGTAGGACAGATGGAAAGCACCTCGACGAAGGCGAAGCCAGGCTCTCGCAGCGCCGTCTCGATGCCCTGCCGTAGCCAACGGGGTCGGGCCACCGACCAGCGGGCGACGTAGGGTGCACCGGCACCTCGCGCCAGTTTTACCAGGTCGAAGCTGCGGTGCGGATTGCCGCTCGGCGTGGTGGCGGTGATGGCCCCGGGCGGCGTGGTGGCCGAGACCTGTCCGCCAGTCATGCCGAACAGCCAGTTGTTCAGGCAGAAGACCTTGATAGGCAAATTGCGGCGGGCAGCGTGGATGAGATGATTGCCGCCAATGGTGGTCAGGTCGCCGTCGCCGGAGATGACCACCACCTCCAGCTCGGGCCGGGTCAGTTTAACCCCGGTGGCGAAGGCGATGGCCCGCCCATGGATGACGTGCAGGGTATCGGCCAGGAAATGCGGACTGGGCACCCAGGCTCCACAGCCGATGCCGGAGACGAAAACCGTGCGACCGAAGTCCAGTCCGGCCTCGTCCGCCGCCCGCAGGAAAGCGTTAATGAAGATGCCATGGCCACAACCGGCGCAGAAGGGAGTGGGTTGGCGCAGGTAACGCGCTCGCAACAGCGGAGTACTGCTTTTGGCCGCGGTCTTGTCGTTCATCTCTCCCACCTCCCCTCCAGCAGATAGCCCAGGATGCGCCGGGGATCAATTATCTCGCCGTTGGTCTGCGGCAAGGGAGTGACCCGCGCGGCGGTGCAGCGCTCCACCTCTCGCACCACCTGCCCCAGGTTCATCTCCGGCACCACCACTTCCCGGCAATCTCCCGCGTAGCGGGTGACAATCTCGTCGGGAAAGGGCCACAGACTCTTCAGCCGCAACAAGCCCACACGCTGACCGCGCCGCCGCGCTTCCTGCACGGCCCACAAGGCGGAGCGGGCCACGGAACCGTAGGCCACCACCAATCGCTCGGCGTCGGCGGTGAAGTGCGTTTCCCAGTCGTCTATCTCGTCGCGGTGGGCCAGCAGCTTGTTGGCCAGCCGGCGCACCAGCCGCTCCTGGGTCTGGGGATCGGTGGTGCGGCGTATCCCCCTGGCATCATGAGTCGAGCCGGTGACCAGCAGCCGCGCGCCCTCGCCGAAAGCGGGCATGGGCGGCACGCCATCATCAGCTTCAGTGCCGAAGGGTGAATCCTGCGGCCAGCGGGCGCGGTTGAAGCAGCGTATCTCCGGTTCTATGGTGAGCGTTTCATACAGATGCCCCACTATCTCATCGGCCAGAACGATGACCGGCACGCGGAAACGCTCCGCCAGGTTGAAGGCGCGGATGGTCAGGTCGTACATCTCCTGGACCGACCAGGGGGCCAGGGTGATTATCTCCGGCCCACCGTGAGTGCCCCAGCGGGCCTGCATCACGTCTCCTTGTGCCGGGCGGCTGGCCTGACCGGTGCTGGGGCCAGCGCGCTGCACGTTGACAATGACGCAGGGGGTCTCGGTCATCACCGCGTAGCCCAGGCTTTCCATCATCAGGCTGAAGCCGGGCCCTGAGGTGGCGGTCATGCTCTTGATTCCGGACCAGGAAGCGCCGATGACAGCGCACAGGCTGGCGATCTCATCCTCCATCTGGACGAATGTCCCGCCCACCTCCGGCAACCGGTGAGCCATGTGCACCATGATCTCGCTGGACGGGGTGATGGGATAACCGCCGTAAAAGCGGCAACCGGCCACCAGAGCACCCTCGGCACAGGCTTCGTTGCCGGAGAGAAAATGCACCCCGGCGGAGAGCCGGCTGGGCACAGTGGTCCAACCGCCGTAGTCCGGGGCAACGACCGGCCCCTCCTGCCCCTCGCCTCTTGCCTCTTGCTCCCTGCCTCCTGCCTCCTGCACACTAATAGCCAGTTCCGGACAGAAAAGCTCGCACCTCCGGCAGCCAATACACTCTTCGGGACTCGCCACCCGTAGCGGCCATACTCCCTGGGGCGTCGGCTGGTCACTGACCGCAAACACTTCCTGGGGACAGGCGTTCTGGCAGATAGCGCACGCCCGCCCCTTGCACAGAGCTTCGTCTAGTTCTACTTTGAACTTTCCCATATTCTCTTCCGAATTTGCGAATGGGCGAATGAGCGCAGCCATCCGCCATCAGCTATTCGCCATCAGCCATCCGCCATCCGCCATCGCCCATCCGCCATCCGCTATCTGCCATTCTCTACTCCGTCTGCCAGGCTTCGGCATCGTAGGCCGGCAACTCGCAGCGCAAAGGCTTATCCTGTCGGTAACCCAGAGCATACTGAGCCTGGAGCAGGGTCTGAATCTCACGGCTGCCCTCGTAAATCACCGCGCCCTTGGAGTTGCGCAGGAAGCGCTCCACGTCGTACTCGTCGGAGTAGCCGTAAGCGCCGTGTATCTGCACCGCGTCCGCGGCCGAATCGAAAGAAGCGTCGCAGGCGTACCACTTGGCCAGAGCCGTTTCCCGCGTGTTGCGAATACCCTGGTTCTTCAGCCAGCCAGCCCGCAGATAGAGCAGATGCGCTATATCGTAACGCTGGGCCATGAGAGCGATCATCTGCTGGACCAACTGGTGGTGCCCAATGGGGCGCTGGAAGGTCTCCCGCTCGTTGGCGTAGCGTACCGAGGCCTCTAAACAGGCCCGGATCAGCCCCGTGGCCCCGGCGGCGACGGTGTAGCGTCCGTTGTCCAGGGCGCTCATGGCGATTTTGAAACCTTCGCCCTCCTGGCCCAGGAGGTTATCAGCGGGCACGGGGACCTCGTCCAGAGTGATGGAGCCGGTGTTCCCGGCGCGCACGCCCAACTTGCCGTGGATGGTGCCGGTAGACAGGCCGGGCCAGCCCCGCTCGACGATGAACACCGACATGCCCGAATGATCACGCGCCTTTTTCTTCTCCATGTCCGTCCAGGCCAGGATGAGAAAGCGGTCGGCTACATCGGCCAGGGAGATCCACATCTTCTCGCCGTTCAGGATGTAGTGATCGCCCTCGCGCCGGGCGGTGGTCTGGATGCCCACCACATCGGAACCGGCGTTGGGTTCGGTCATGCCGAAGGTGCCGATGTTCTCCCCCTGGGCCAAAGGCATCAGATATTTCTGTTTCTGCTCCTCCGTACCCCATTGCAGCAAGGTCAAACTGCAAAGGGCCACATGGACGCTCATGATCACCCGCGCCGAGGTGTCTACCCGCTCCAGTTCTTCGCAGGCCAGGCCCAGGGCGATGTAGTCCATCCCGGCCCCTCCATAGCGGACCGGCAGGCAGATACCCAGCAATCCCTGGGCGGCCATCTTGGGCAAGAGTGAGCGATCGAAGGTCTGCGCCCGATCATGCTCCTTGATGGTGGGTGCGATCTCCCTTTCAGCGAATTCCCGCACCGCTTTGCGAATCATTTCGTGCTCTTCGGTGAGTGCGAAGTCCATTTG
>JACIWR010000114.1 GCA_014360845.1 Anaerolineae bacterium | reverse complement strand
ACCATCATCCGAGATACCATTGACGACAACCATGTGAGGATACCCGGAAGAGGTCAGATTAAGATGCACCTGAGCCATAACCGGGCCGTGTTCGAGTTCTTCCCACAACTGTTCCTTGTCAAGCTTGGCTTTCCACTCGATAGTTTTATAGCCGAGCTTCATGTCACGTAACCCCTCGACCAATTTATCAGCAGCAACACCTGTATACGGGTTGAACCTGCTACCGAGCCCTTCGATAATCTCCTGAGGCGAAAGTGCTTTGTTGTGAGTGGACTGATTGTGATAGTATTGCAGCAACATACTGGCCGCTGTGGGAGCACATTCGTAGGAACCTTTTTTCTGCTTCAGGGGTGGCACGTTGTGCCACCACGCTGGGGACTGCGGTTGTGCGCGAGCAACCTCCTCTTGCTTTCGCCTTTCTTCCTCTTGTCGCCGCGCTTCTTCTTGTCGCTGCGCCTCTTCTTGACGCCGTCGCTCCTCTTCTTCCTGCTGCAGTCGCCGTCCCTCCTCAGCACGTCGCTGAAGTTCCCTCGCCGCTTCCTCGTCCCGAATTTGGTGATCGGTGCTCCATCCGTGCCCGCGCAGCCAATTCCACAGTGATTCGCCGAACTCACGCAGGTCAATGGTCAGTGCGCCGACTGTCCCGAGAAAGCTCCCCAGGAACCCCACTTCAGCGAGGACGTCTTGGATGCTATCGGCCCACGCCCTACCAAGCCCACCACCCGCTGCTGGCGTGAGAACCGACCAGGAGATACCTCCCAGTTCTTGCGATGCTTCGTTATCTGCACGCTCAAAGGCATCGGCAATGTGCGCCAGGCGCTGACCACGAGCGGTGAGCTCACGTGCCAGGACATGGGCACGGCGCTGCACATCGGCAAGTTGTGCTTCAATTTGCACACGGCTTTCGCCCTCCCATCCCTCAGCGTACAATCGCTGGATGGCACGATCGAGTTGCTCGCCGATCTCAGCCAGACGATCGCCTTCAGCGATCAAGCGGTGGGCGGTACCGCGAGTGTGTTCTACGTCAATACAGATGCGGGGCATTCGTGTGCTTCCTCACGCCTTACATTTCAGGGTATACTATCTGCGATGAGTTGCTTGAGCGCAACCGCGTCGGTTGGAATACACTCTATATGCTCCCCGTCGGCGGTTAAACGCAATAACCACAGTCCGTTCACAGCCTCCAGCACACCCAGGCTGGGAGGCGGCAGTTCATTCCCATAGCTCACCACCCCCAACGCCGAGTTCGAGACAGGGCGTGCCAAGGCATACGCCAGTTGGGTGGCGGTGCGTTTGTCCATGGCAGCCGATTGCAATCGCTCCCATGCCGCTTCGATACCGCCGGAAGCGGCATTGCTGCGCGCTTCTTCCAACACGGTGCGCAGCAGGCGGCACTGGTTGGCAGGTGCGGCGGGCTGGCAATCCAGGTTGAATTGGGTACTCACCCGTTCGACGAGTGAAGCCTGGGGCACCCGTGTCAGTATGTGGCTGCCGTCTTCGAAAACGGCGTCTTCCACGATCAACTGGTTGGTGATATGATAGAAGCGTACATCGCGCGTGCCCTGTGCATCGGTGTGAGTGGCGATGAGCGAGTAATTCGGGAAAGCACAGACAGAGACCAGTGCGGACAGAGGGGGTGAAATCGCTACATCGCCAGTGTCGGCTACCTCGACAAGGTGTCGGGCCTGCAGCGACTGTCTGGCGCGTTCCATTGCCGCTGCGATTTGCTCCGGCGACAGATTAGTAAATGGATTTTCTTCGCCCAGCAGAGACGGAGCGTGACATAAACCCAACAGTAGGATGTATTCATAACGAGCAAAGCTAAGCCCAGTCGCATTCTCCATAAAACAGCTTCACTCCAAAGATGGATATTGCCTCCGCCCAACGTCGTTCACTTGCCCAGTATCAATGCGAATGCGTGTCATGACCAGTCCTCTCCTGTCTCCAACCGTATGCGAAAACAGGCTTGCATCTCATAGATAGTTGTGATATAATTATATCAAAATTTGCGTTAGATGTCCACCACTCACCGTCACTACTCAGGCTAGCAGGCGCACTGTCCTCCCCAGGCTCGTAGCCCCCGTCCTGGGGGCGTCTCGGCTGAGAAAACCGCGCCAAAGACAGCATCTTGCCGCATGGAACGTCCCCGGGACGGGGACTTGGAGCATAGGCTGAGTAGTCACCACTCACCTTACATTTACATGGAAGGAGGCAAAACATGGTCCGCATTCGTATCACCCCCGAACAAGTAGACGACGTAGCCCGCCAGTTCGAGGGCGCCAGCCAGGAAAGCAGCCAAATGGTGAGCCGCCTGGAATCCACCATGAGCAACCTGGCAGCCGAGTGGGAGGGCGTGAGTAAGGAGCGCTTCTACCAGGATTACGAGCAGTGGCGGACGAACATGCGCCAGTTTGTTGAGCTTCTGGATTCCATCGGGAAGCAGTTGCACGCCACAGCCGAGCGCTTCCGCGTCACCGACCAGGGCGCGTAAAACCAACTCACACTGCTTGTGCGAAGCGACAGCGATTCCGGGCTCATAAGCTGGAATCGCTGTCTTCGTTTGCCTCTGGAGCTTCTTCCCTCACGACTGACCAGGCAGCCCGTGGAATACCCGCCTGCTCGTAGCGGGCCGCGATCTCGCGCACCCAATCCTGCGTGGCCTGCTTGCCGCTACCGACGGTCTTCTCCGGCGTGGCAAGTTGCGCCAACTCCGTGATCCCACTGCGAATGACAACCCCTCGACCGGGGGGCATCTCGCGATCGCCGGGCTTGACCGGTAGTCGCAAACTAAAGACGGCTGAGTGCGGATCCATGGGCCGCAGGTGCACTCCCGACTTACCGGCTTTCACCGGGCTCAAAATGGGGTCGTAGCCAGTCAAATCACCCTCATTCCCTGCCAATATGATATGGAATCCTACATCTCCTCCTCGCTTGATAATATCTTCCATTCGTGACCCGCTAAATGCATCTTTCGCTTGCGCGTAGTCGTCTATAAGAACAATGATGACCGGCTCAACACCCAACACACCGGTGCGAGTCAGCACTTGATCGTGACGACTTGCCCCGGCGTAAACAGCCATCCGTTGCTCGAACTCCTGCTCCAGCCGCGCTACAGCTTCCCTAATCTGCACATCGTTGGTGCAGTAATCAAGGACATGAGGCAAGTCGGCCAGAGGACGCAAGCTGTGACGACGTGGACTGATTAACACCAGCCAGACAAGCTCCGGTGAGTTCAACGCTGCCAGAGAGAGCGCCCAGGTGATCAGAGCACTCGTCTTGCCACCCTGGGGTGGAGCAGTCACCAGGAAATGCGGACCATCGTTCAGTATATCAATCAAAGCCGGGCGCAAATGCCGGTCATCAATTCCAATGGGCACCTCTAAAACCGGCAAGGTATCCGCATAGATTGGCGAGGAGAAATCCTCTAATACTTGCCCCAGGGCTACGTGATCGGGCAAGGTGCGCACCGGTTCAGGACGCGGGCCAGTCCACGTGCGATTCATCTCCTCTGCCAATTCCCGCAAGACCACCAGTTGGTCGCTGTCATCTAATGCCTGCACGGGGCTGGCGGTCTGAAATTCCAGCGGCGGGCGACCGACCCATCCCCGGCCTGGAGGCACCTTACCCTTGGCCGATTCGGGAAGCTGACCGAGGATAATCCCATAATCAGAAGGATCCGCCAGGCGCAGCACCAGACGGCGCGCTACCACGCTGGAAATCGGCATAGGAATGTCACCTGATCGGTCGCCCCCCAGTACCAAGTGAATGCCGTAGGGCCCGCCCTCGCGGATCAGACGGAGCACGTCGCCCATGACTCCCTCCTGGTGGACCTGCCGGAATTCAGCGAAGCCGGTGATCAGAACAACGATGGCTGGCGGGGACTGGTCAGGATACAAATCGCGGTACCGGGGCAGGCTATCCACGTTCGCTGCGTTACAAGTTCGCTTGCGCTCGTCAAGCTCATCGAGCAGACGGCGGAACAGACGCTGGATACGTTCCTCGTCAGCAGGCAGGAACAGTCCACCCGAATGGGGCAGCGCCTCAAAAGCACGCAATGCCTGTCCACCGAACTCCACCAGGTAGAAGTTGAGTTCGCCCGGGGTGTGGGTACAGGCCAAGCTGGTAACTAGAGTGCGCAACAGCATGTCCTTACCGGAACCCGGCGCCCCGATGACGATCAGGTGACCATCCTGTGCAGCCAGGTCTACTACGAACGGGCCCTGTCGCTGGGCTGCCGGCTCATCGAGCAGGCCGAGCACAGCGTGTAACCAGGGGCGAACGGCGGGCGTGGGTAGTGGCGTGGGCGTTGTGGCCCGGTCGGGTGTGACCATGGGCTGTACCGGCGCACCACATGCTTTGCAAAAACGCGCGCCGGGACGTAGCGGCTCACCACACTGTTTGCAAAACCGTCCGCCGATCGTGATGGGCTGCCCGCACCAGGGACAGAACTTCGCCGTCGTCCTCAGGGGTCTGCCGCAAGCCGGGCACGAGATGGTCGCCGGCGACAATTGCGCCCCGCAGGTCTTGCAAAAGCGCGCCTTTGGCTTCCCTACCGCACCGCATGAAGGGCAGACCGGCTTCTCTTCCGCCTTTGCATCTACTTCTACTGACCTGCCGCATGCGCTGCAAAAATGCGCACCCACCCTGAGGGGTTGACCACAGTGAGCACACACTAGAGCAGTGGATTCGGTGATCGTAGGCTGTGAGACGGCAACGGATTGGAGGGTGGGGAGCGCATGCCAGGTGCGGTAGCCTAATTGCCGCAAGAGGCTGGTCAGGGCCACCGATTCCGGCAGCGGATCGGGCCAGGGGCTTGGTAGTTTCTGAATACCAAGCATTTGGGCTGTCTTGCACAGTTCCTCGACGATCATGTCCACTTCCAGGCGCGCATCGGCCCGTTTCGCGGCCTTCCTCCTCGCCCGGCCCGAGTCGTAGTGAACGCGGCGTTCACCGGTAGGTGTGACCTCGGCGATGACGATCTCCTGCTGGAGTATCTGGGTCTGCCCGGCCACACGATACTCGCCCGCCACCCGCGCTACCTGGAAAAGCTCGAACACCTCGTTGTCGCCTACCTGAAAGAAACCGCGCCCCGGGATACCTGACGGCAACCCCCAGGCATCGGAGCGGTGGAGCATCTCCTGGCTATCCTCGCGCGTCTCCACCCGCAGACAGATGCGGAATTTGGCATTAGCCCAGATGTTGGCGTTCACTGCACCACCAGGACGCTGAGTAGCCAAGATGAGGTGGACACCCAGGCTACGACCTTTCTGTGCCACCCCAACCAACTCGACCATGAAATCCGGATGTTGGCTAGCCAACTCGGCGAATTCATCAATGATCACGAACAGACGAGGCAACGGTTCACCGGTGCCCAAGGCCTGGTACTTATGGATATCGTTGACCCCGGCCTGAGATAACAGCATCTCACGGCGCTTCAGTTCGCTGCGCAGAGCCACCAGTGCCCGTTCGGCCAGACCACCTTCCAGGTCAGTCACCACACCCAGCGTGTGGGGCAAGTCCCGTAGCGATTCAAATGTGCCGCCCCCCTTGTAATCTACCAGCACAAAACCCACCTCGTGCGGCGAATGGGCAATAGCCAGGGCGATCACCATCGTCAACAGCAGTTCGCTCTTGCCAGAGCCGGTGGTTCCAGCAATCAGACCATGCGGGCCGTGGGCAGTGTGGTTGAGGTCAAGCAGTAATGGTTGCCCACCGCGTCTCATACCCAGAGGTACTGGCAATAGCTGCCCTGGCGATTTGCTGCGCCAGCGAGCGGCAGCATTCAATTGATCTACTGACTTAAGACCCAACAGATCGAGCAGACGCACGCTGCTAGGTAAGTCATCGTCAGCCCGCACGCGCTCAACCTCGAGCGGGGCCAGGATGCGCGCTAGTCGCTCACAGGTGACGGGGTCTGTGAAGTCAGATTGGCAACGAAGTGCTTGTTCCCCTGCGCCAGCGACAACGTAGGAGAGTTCGTTACCCGGCAGGCACTCCACAGTCGCACCACAGCCGCCGGGCACTTGGTGAGGTTGGTCTACCAGAAAGATTGCCGTGGTCCGCAGTGCCGAGCCCTCAGTGAGCAACACGCCGAGGGCCGGCTCGCTACGTATCGCCCAGTAGTCCGCCACCAATAACACCAGCCAGGGCGCGTCCAGTAAGCCACCACCATACTGCGCGGCATGGAGCTGGTTCTGCCGCTTGTGTAACTCGTCAAGCAGGCCGTCCATCACCAGCTTAGCAGATATAGAGTCGAAGGCCAGGTAGCGCCGGGTAGCCCGCGTGTCGAGAGCATGGGTGTGAGGTAACCATTTGAGCCATTGCCATTCTTCTATCTGGGCCGACGAACAGACTGCCAGCAGGTGGACTTCATCGGGTGAATGATGAGCCACCAGATTGCAGATCAGCGAGCGGACCACTCCGTCCCGGAATTGGGGCGGGCCGGCTACTCCGATGGGCCGTTCCCGCAAATTGGCCAGGATGGGCACGCCGGGCACAGTACTGAATTCGGTAGCCAAGTTCCACGCCTCTTTCAGGCGCGGCAATTCCTCCACCTCACCGCGCGGGGCATTAACCGTAACGGAGGAAGGCACCGATCCTAACCCCAAACGCAAGCATAGAAAATCATCATCACCCGGCCGCCGCTCCCACAAGCGCGGATCGCGGTCACGAGCGCGGGCCAGCAATACCGGTAAAGCAGGATTCACGTCGAGCAAGATCGCCTGCTGCTGCCGCCGGTATTCATCCAGCTCGCTCCGCTTACGGTTCAGGATGGCAGTGTATTGCTCCTCCTGCTCCTCTCCGGCCTTTTTCTGTTGCCGGCGCTGATACGTCTGACCAATGAGAGAGGTAATCACGGAGAGGACGGACATCAGCCCCATGGGGATAACAAACACCAAGCTGGAGGAGTTACTCATGCGACCGTATACTATTCCCATCACCGCCATCATCAGAAAAGCACTTGCCAATGGAAGCCCCAGGTGTAGAAACCAGTTAAAGCGGCCGGGCTGAGTTATTTTAGGTGGCGCAGGGATATCAATCTCACATCGCGGCAGCGGAGTTCTTCTGCGCGGAGGACGATTGAACCGTTGTGTGAATCTCATGCTCATCTGGTAACTCCTCGACATACTGAGGGCGTATGACAAAATGTGAAAACCGGTTATTGTTATTACCGGACCGGCGAGGCAACTGATCGTGTTGCGTGTTGCGTTTCACGTCTTCACGTTTCACGTCTTCACGTCTTCACGTTTTACCATACCTGCGACGGATCCCTGTCTGCTTCAGGACAAACCATTGCTGGACACTGTCGCCCAGGAACCAAGCTAACGCCCCCACTAATGCCGCGCCGACCAACGGCCCCAGGCGAAAGCCTCCCACCAAACCCGGCTCATTGAGACCGACGATCATGAAAGCGATCATACCCACCGCTGTGGTGCCCATCCCCCACAGACAATCCTGCCACCATACCTCGGCAATCTCTCTCTTGCGCAGCCAAAAGCCTACCTCCAGCACTACCCCACTCACCAATGTAGCTGCAATGAGTATCCAGACATCGGTTGAGGTGCTCGCTATCCGCCAATCCATGACCAGTCGCACGATGAGGGTTACCACGCTGTGGGAAAGAAGTGCCGTGCCCCGGTGCTGGGAAGCCAGGTACACCGCCGGTCCGGCGACCATAAACAACGGCACATTCAGCCACACCCACGGCAGATTCTCGGACACGAACGGGGTCAAAAGCCAGGTAAGCGCCGCCATGGCCACAACCAACCCGCCGATGATGAGCGCCAGTTGCTGAAGCGACATCTCTGCCATTGTCAGCAACAAACGCGTCGTTGGGCGGACGGGCGGGACGGTGGCCCCGGCAGCGGGTGGTACCACTGCGGTGGGTTCGACTGGCGGTAAGATAGGACCACCACCGATAAACTGGCGTATCTCGGCTACACTCTGCCAGCGTTGAGCAGAGCGTGGCTGAATCGCCCGTTGGATTACCTGTTCCATCGTATCTGAAATGGCAGGACACAACTGCCGCAACGGCGGCAGTTGGAGGGGCGTCATGGCTGGATCGTAGGCAGTCAGCAAACGATACAAAGTCACTCCCAGGGCGTAGATGTCCGAGCGAGGATCGGTCTGTCGCTGGCCGAACTGCTCCGGTGCGGCGTAGCCAGGTGTACCCATGACCACGGTATCACCTTTCTTGCCACGTTTGAACAAGCGAGCGATACCGAAGTCAATCAGCTTGATCTGCCCGCTGCGATCCACCATGATGTTGGCAGGTTTAAGGTCACGAAAGATGACCGGCGGCGATTGGCTATGCAGGTAGTGTAACACGTCGCAGAGCTGTATCAGCCAGGGATACACTTCCTGCTCGGTGAAAGGACCCCGTCGTTGGGCCAGCATCTCTTCCAACGTCTGCCCCTCGACGAATTCCATCACCAGGTACTGTTTACCACCCTCGCTGAAGAAATCCACCACACGCGGAATGCCGGGATGATTCAGGCAGGACAACAGGCGGGCCTCCTGTTGAAAGGCAGCGATGGCCTGTTGCTTTTCCAGTGGGTCGGTGATGGCCGCATCACTCATCTCCTTGACAGCCCACATTTTACCCGCGATGCGGGCATCGGCCGCCTGGTAGACTGCACCCATCCCCCCTTGACCGACCCGGCGCAGGATAATATACCGCCCGGCCAGCAGGCTTCGTGGAGGAAGCATCCCAGTTCCCAGGCCAGGCTGGGACGTTGCCGGTGATGATGCAGACGCTGAAAGCGGCGCGCGGCAACGAGCACAAAAGCGGGCTGTATCACGATTGGCGTGTCCACATTGAGAACAATAGATACTCATGGTTATCTCCTTGTCCGCACCGGCCTGAAGCGCCGGTGCTGGGTTGCCTCGTCCAGCCCTGCCGGGTTACCCCTAGCCCGGCAGGTTTACGGCGGGGGTCCGTAATTAAATTTCAATTCCATCCGCCCCAGCCATATCCAGTCACCGTCGTGTAGAGGGACCTTCTCCCCCCGCACCAACTGCTGCTTATTGACGAAGGTCCCGTTTGTGCTGCCCAGGTCTGTGATGAACCACTGGCCCGCTGCCCACGTCAGCCGGGCGTGGTGACGCGAGATACCAGCCCGGTCGCCGCCATAAGGTAGCAGGTCGAGGTCGGGGAAGATATTGTTGGGCGGATCGGCGCGACCAACGATGATTTCTTCCTTCGATGGCAATGGTATGTTTGTCTCTCCAACTATCAGGTACCCCTGTGGATAGGCAGACGGAGCGGTACTTGAAAGTCCCTCACCCTCCAAGGATGGAGTCGAAGACACCACGGGCGCGCCACAACAGCTACAGTAAGCTCGTAGCAGGTTGATAGTCGCGCCACAATGAGGACAAGGCCCCAGCCTGACTGAAGGTGGGAGAGACGGTGTAGCTGCTGAGTCTGGTTTCACCGCGTCGCGCGTCGTGGTAGACGTTTGCACCTCCTGTAAGCCAGCGATGAACTCAGTCATGTTCTGCGGGCGGTCATCCGGCGACTTGGTCAGCGTGCGCAGGATAAGCGCATCCAGCACGTGCGGTATGTCCGGGTTCAGCGTACGCGGCGGGGGAGGCGGCGTGCGCACGTGGTGGATGAGCACTTCGACCGGATTTACCGCCTCAAAGGGTCGCCGTCCGGTGACCATCTCGAAGAGCACCACTCCCAGCGAGTATATGTCGGTGCGATGGTCAATGGTCAGGTCCTGGGCCTGTTCGGGCGAGGAGTAGGCCGGCGTGCCGATGACGCTGGTGCCGGGGAGAGTAAGTTGGCGGGTGGCGTGGGCCAGCTTGACCAGCCCGAAATCGCCCAGCAGGGGCCAATCCGGGCAGGGCATCAGAATATTGGCCGGCTTCACGTCGCGGTGGATGATTCCTTGAGCATGGGCGTATGCCAGTGCGCGGGCCACGGAGATCGCTATCCCGACCGCCTTCGGCCAATCCATTGGCTGTTCCAAGCGCTTCACCAGTGAGCCCTCGGCGATGTATTCGGTTACCAGATAGGCCAGCCCCCGTTCCTCGCCGAAGTCGAACACGGTGAGGATGTTAGGATGGCGCAGGCGGGCCAGGGCGCGAGCTTCCTGCTGGAAGCGGGCCAGGGATTGCTCATCCTGGGCCATTAGTGGATCGAGTACCTTGACGGCCACCCAGCGATCGAGCCGCGCCTGCCGGGCTTTGTAGACAGTGGCCATGCCGCCCTGCCCGATGCGCTCGACGAGGTGATAAGGGCCGAGGGTGGTGTTGGTTAGGTCCATATAGTCTCCCCCAATCGTGTTTGAGAAGACTCTGGCTCCCTTTTCCACCGCAGATAACGCCGGGGCTGCCGAGAAAATATATCAAGCTGTGCAAGGCTGGGCCATGCCCCGCCGCATCCTGCTGGAGGAGTTTCTCCACCTGGGCGAAGGCGCGGGCAGGGTCGGTGCTGCGCATCGTGGAAAGTTCGCCCCCCCAGTTGGGCCACCTGGTCCACGGTTTTGATGCCCCTCAGCAGGTCGTAGACGTGGTCGCTGTAGGCGTACATCCCGATGCGGTAGCGGAGGGAGATGCAGCGCCTGGCGCCCAGTTTCTCGTTCATCGAAGCGCTGACATCCAGCAGGTAGATAATCAGGGCAGGAGTTTTGCTGGTTGCAAGAATGTCGTAAAGCATACTCACCTCCAAGACTGCGGACGGTGGCCCCGGACGCCTACGGATAGGTGGCCCGCAAGGTGTAGGGGGTGGTAGTGTTATAGTTGCCAGCGGTGTAGACATAAATGTAATACCACCCCTCCGAACCGGTGTACTCAATGTGATACGGGGCATCCAGATCGTAGCCAACTCTATTCCCGGGACTCTGGTAAAACAATTGTAACTGCACGCCTGTGCCGGTGTGGTTGGTCAGGTCTATGAGAATCCGACCACCTGTGCGCAAATAGATGCTGAAATAGTCCTTCTCATCGCTGGGATAGCCGTAGTAATCTTGACCGGAGCGAAGAGGGCCGTTGGCCTCCAGGTAAGAGTTATTGGGTTCCATTTCCCAGGGGCCCTCAAAATAACGGATGTAGTCCCGAAGTACGAGGGGTAGGAATACATCAGCTCTTTCCCAGGAGAGGGAAAGCGCGGCCCATCCGTAGTCCTCCCAGTGCTCCACCAGCAACCGATGGTAGCCCGCGCTGAGGGAAAGGTCAACCGTATAGGTTTCCCGCTGGTGTTCCCATGATTCCAGGGCCAGATGGTCATCCACCCAGAAGCGGATTCCGTCATCGGTGAGTATGGTGAAACGATACAGGCCCGGTGGAAAATAGACATACCGTAGCCAGCGATCAGAGAAGTGATCGTCGGGAACGCCAGAGGCTGGGGAGCCATCGTACCACTCAAAATCCAGCAATGCGGCGTTCCCAATGGCCAGCGGCCGGCCAGCCAGCCAATCATTGCCGAAAAACTCCCCGCGCCAGGTATCCGGGTAAGCGGTGCCAAAAGCCTGGATACGGTGG
>JACIWR010000113.1 GCA_014360845.1 Anaerolineae bacterium | reverse complement strand
CACCAAAGTGGGCTACGAGCTGCGGATGGTGGGCTTCAATCCTCTCTTTGCCCGCTACGCTGGCATGCCCGTGCGCCGCAGTTCTTTTCTGGCCATGCTGCTGAGTGGGGCTTTGGCGGGCCTGGGCGGGGCGGTAGTGATTACCGGCTTCTTCGGTCGGTTCATCTCCTCTTTCTCTGTGGGGTACGGGTGGGATGGCATGGTGATCGCTTTATTGGCGCAAAACCATCCCCTGGGGGTAATCCCGGCGGCGATTTTCTATGCCGCCCTGGCCAACGGGGCCTTGGCCATGCAGTCGGCTACCGGTGTGCCTCAGGCTCTGGTCGTCACAGTGAAGGGCACGATCATGTTCTTTGTGACGGCGCAGTTTCTCGTCTCACTGCTTAACAGGAGATTACGGAAATGGATGCCTTCGACAGCTTAGGTCGGATCATTACCTTGAGTCTTTTTGCCACGACTTTGCGGATGGCCACCCCGGTGTTGTTTGCCACGCTGGGAGGGATATTCTCCGCCCATACCGGGGTCTTCAACGTTGGGTTAGAGGGGCTGTTGGACGTGGGGGCGTTCTTCGCTATAGTCGGCAGTGTAGCTCTGGGAAGTCCTTGGGCGGGTCTGGCTTTGGCGATAGTGGCATGTCTAGTGATGAGCCTGGCCTTCGCCGCGATACACCTGGAATTGAAAGCCAACGAGCTCATCGTGGGTTTGGCTCTCAATCTTTTCGCCTATGGTTTGACCAATTACCTGCTGGTGGCTATCCTGGGTGCTACCGGCTTCTACAAGTCTGAGCGCATAGCGGGCTTTCAGCCCATTCACATCCCCTTGATCGGGCAGGTGCCTGTCCTGGGAGAGTTGCTCAGCGGGCATTCGCCTTTGGTCTACCTGGCCTTTCTGAGCGTGCTGTTGATATATGTCTTTCTTTACAAAACGCCGTGGGGTTTTCACCTGCGCGCGGTGGGCGAGAACGTGGAAGCCGCCGAAGCGGTGGGAATTCAAACGCGCCTCGTGAAATACATCGGCGTGCTGATGAGCGGTTTGCTGTGTGCTTTTGGGGGGGCTTTTCTCAGTCTGGCCTATCTGAACATGTTCTCCGAAAACATGACGGCGGGACGTGGTTGGCTGGCCCTGGCCGCGGTCAATTTCGGCGATAGTCGTCCGCTGAAGAGTCTGGTGGCCACGCTGGTCTTTGGCTTCGCCGATGCTCTGGCCATTCGCTTGCAGCAGTTCGGCTTGCCTTCGCAGATAGTGCTCATGTTGCCGTATGTGGCGACTTTGGTGGTTTTGATCCTTTCGGCCCTGCAGCGGAAGCGGAAAGCAGCACAAGCGTGATGGCTCGCTGTGAGGCGCAGAGGGCGGCTTGTCCTGGCGTCTTGGGGGTGAAATAAAAAGACATGTAGAGCAGTCACATCCAAGCTGGGGATGGTTCCTCACTGACTGGCGGAAATAGGTTTACACTTTTGAAGCCCTGAAAAAATTCTCAAGAGAAAATAGCCCCGCCTTGGGCCCAGATCTAGTGGGCAAATCAGCCCCCACTGTTTTTCCGTTCGTTTTTTGGCTTGAGCGACTTCTCTGTCAACGAATATCCAACGAACAAACGAATAGACCGCGATGCTGATTATTCGTTTATTCGTTCCACCATTCGTTGACAGTATCTTCTCAAAATGTAGGGGCGAACCCTTGCGGTCGCCCAGGCGGGCAGGTTCAAGACCTGCCCCTACCCCAAATTATTGAGAAGATACCGTTGACAGTATGTTGCCTGATTAAAGTGTCAACCCATTCTGAACCATCCCAAATTTTTAAACTTCATAAGCTCGCGCTGTAAACTGACGAGTTTTGGAGGGGGGTGCGGCGATGACTGAGACAATCGGGTTTATCGGCCTGGGTATCATGGGCCGGCCCATGGCCCATAACTTGTTGAAGGCCGGCTATCGGCTGGTAGTTCACAACCGCAGCCGGGCACCGGTGGATGAGCTGGTCGCCGCCGGGGCCGTCGCTGCCTGGTCCCCTCGCGAGGTGGCCGAGCGGAGCGAGGTGGTCATCACCATGCTACCCGATTCGCCCGACGTTGAACTGGTGGCCCTCGGCCCCGACGGGCTGATTGAAGGAGCCCATGCTGGCTTGATCTACGTGGATATGAGCACCATCGCCCCCGCTGTAGCCGTCCGCGTGGCTCAGGCCCTGGCGGAGAAGGGGGTTCGTTGTCTGGATGCCCCGGTGAGCGGCGGCGATGTGGGCGCTCAGCAGGGCACGCTTTCCATCATGGTCGGCGGCGATGAGCAGACCTTTGCCCAGGTAAAGCCCATCTTCGACGTGTTGGGCAAGAGCGCCGTGCTGTGTGGACCCAACGGGGCCGGGCAAACGGTGAAGGCTTGCAACCAGGTGTTGGTGGCCGTCACCATTGCCGGGGTGAGCGAGGCCCTGGTGTTGGGAGCCAAGGCGGGGGTGGACCCGGCCAAGATTGTGCAGGTGCTGAGCGGTGGATTGGCCCGTTGCGGCGTTCTGGAGAACCGCGGTCAGCGCATGGTGCAGGGTGATTTCAAGCCGGGGTTCCGCATCCGTCTGCACTACAAGGACTTGAACATCGTCCGCCAGACCAGCCGGGATTACGGTGTGCCGCTGCCGGTGACGGCGGTGGTCCATGAGATGTTCACCACGGCCATGTCGGCGGGGCGGGGGGAACTGGATCATACCGGCCTGCTGACGGTGATCGAGGAGTTGGCGGGAATTCAGGCGCGCACGTGACTGCTCCGCCCGTGAACGCGGCCCCTCTTCGTCTCCGTCCCGCGACTCCACTCGGGTCGGGCTCAGGGCACGGCAGCGGGCTGCCGCTACGCCTTGGTGCTAATATGAACTTTCAGAAAATAATCGAGGTATCGCCTCCGGCCTCGCCTGGGGCTCGAAGCTCCAGGCTGAGCGGCGGAAGGGCGCTGCAAGCGCCCTGAAAGTTGTCTGGAAAGCTCAATAGCCCGCTTCCGGCGGGCTTGAGCTGCTCAACCCTGAGCCCTCGGCCTGAGCCACGCCGAAGGCTTCAGCTCGGGGCGGGTAAGCGGCCGGGCAGCTTCTGTAACCCGAATAATTTCTTAAACTTCATATTATGCGAGGAGTCTTGAACAACATGATTGACCTACTTATCACCGGAGGCACTATCGTCACCATGGACCCGCAGCGGCGCGTCATCACGGGTGGCGCTATCGCTGTGGACGAGGGGCGCATTGTCGCCGTTGATCAAAATCTGCCGGATTACAAGGCCCGCAAGACCATTGATGCCTCCGGTTGCGTGGTCTGCCCGGGCCTGATCAACGCTCATACTCACATTTACCAGGCGCTCATCGAGGGTATCGGCTACGACATGCACTTCGATCCCTGGAACTGGCGCTTTCTTTTCCCCATCGTTTCCCAGATAGGCCCCACTCACGCTGAGGTGAGCGCGCAGGTCGCTGCTCTGGAGATGATCAAGAGTGGCACGACCACTGTCTCCGATCACTGGTATCTCCACACCGATTTCGATAACGTCCATCGCGTGGCCGAGACGCTCCGCCAGGCGGGTCTGCGGCATCACGTAGTGTATGGGCTGCTGGATCAGACTTTCGCCGGGGCGCGCATTGACTCCGAATACATGACCATGATCCGCCGCGAGGAGGCCCTGATCGAGGCGGCGGAGGACTTCATCGCCCGCTGGCACCGACAGGGCCGCACCGTCGTCGCTTTGGGGCCGGGCTCCACGGAGGACATCAGCGACCGCTTGATGCACAAGACCATCGAGATGGCCCGGCAACGGGGGTTGCAGTTGGCGACCCACGTGGCAGGGTGGGCGGAGATAGTCACTTATGCGATCAAAAACTATGCCCTGCGGGACCTGGAGTACGCCCATTCGCTGGGTTTGACCGGCCCTGATGCGATTCTCTTCCATGCGGTATGGCTCTCGCCCCGCGAGGTGCAACTGGTCGCCGAGAGCGGGAGCAAGATTGTGCACTGCCCGGTGGCCAACGCTCATCTGGCTTACGGCATCGCTCCGGTGGCCGAACTACGCGCTAAGGGAGTGACGGTGGGCCTGGGCACCGACGGGGCGGCCAGTTACACTTACGATCTCTTCGAGGTGATGAAAATGGCTGCCATGCTGCAGAAGGTCAAACATCTGGATGCCGAGGTGTTGACCGCTGAGGATGCGCTGGAGATGGCCACGATTGAGGGGGCCAAAGTGCTGAGCCTGGAGGAGCAAGTCGGCAGTCTGGAACCCGGCAAGCGCGCGGACATCATCCTCGTTGACTTTGCACAGCCGCACCTGATGACAGCTCATCAAGTCGTGCCCAAGTTGGTCTACAGCGCGCGGGGGCACGATGTGGTGACCAGCATCATTGATGGGCAGGTCGTCATGGAGAACCGCCGCGTGCTGACCATGGATGAGGCAGAGGTTCTAAAGCGGGCACGCCAGGCGACGGCGGATTTGGTGAGTCGCGCTGGGATCGAGACGCACGATTTGCTGGAGGCCCCGTGGCCTGAGCAGGGGCCGCGTTGGCGTGAAGCGGTCACGTCGGAGTGGTTCAAGACGCGCAAGTAGGGGACGTGAGGGCGGAGCACGCTTCGCCCCGCTACGGGTAGGGATATGACTTGGTTCCATCGTCTGCTACGTATTGACCTGACCCGCCAGCGGGCCACGGTGGAAGAGATTCCCACCGGGTTCATTGAGGGCTTTGTGGGCGGCAAGGGGCTCGGCACATATTACCTGTACCGCGAAGTTGATCCTCGCGTGGACCCCCTGGGGCCGGAGAACAAGGTCTTCATCGCTCCAGGGGCGCTCAACGGCACTCTGACCCCCGCTGCCTCCCGATATGAGATGGTCACCAAATCACCGTTGACGGGCCTTTACCTGGACTGTAACGCGGGAGGGCACTTCGGCCCCGAACTCAAGCTCACCGGGCATGACTTGGTCGTGCTGGAGGGTCGTTCATCGCGACCTGTGGCTCTGGTGATTGTGGGCGATGAGGTGCAGTTTCGGGACGCCTCTCACCTGTGGGGCCGGCCCATCTACGAGACGGAAACGACGTTGCGCGCCGAGCTTGGCGATCCGCGTTTCCGCATCGCCAGCATAGGACCGGCCGGCGAGCGATTGGTGAAGTTCGCTTGTGTGGGCAACGACTACTCGCGCCAGATCGCCCGCGGGGGTATAGGCGCGGTGTTCGGCTCCAAACGGGTCAAGGCCATTGCCGTGCGCGGCACGTGCACGCTGCCCGTCGCCGATCCCGAGGCCTTCCTGACCGCCGTGGACAAGGCGTTGAAACAGATTTTCGCCAATGAATGGGTGCCCCACAAGCGGGAGCACGGGACCATAGGCTCGCTGGATGACAACCATACCCTGGGCATCGCCCCGGTGTACAATTTCACTCGGGGCGTGTTCGAGGCCATAGATCGCGTGGACTCGACGGTCTTTGGCGAGCTGGTGGAGGTCCGGCTGGCGTGCGCGGTCTGTCCCGTGGCCTGTTCCAAGGGGCTGCGGTGGCGCGGCGGCGGTGAGGGAGATGGCATCGAGGGGCCGGAGTACGAAACGGCGTCGTTGTTGGGCCTGAACTGCCTGGTGGACGATCCGCAGGATATTATCCGCGCCAATCTCCTCTGCAATCAACTGGGCCTGGATACCATCTCCGCCGGCGCGGTGGTAGGCATGATTCTGGCCGCCGCCGACAAGGGGCTCATCGCCTGGGGTGAGCTGGGGCTTGCTCCCCACCTGTCCCGTGGGGAGATGGTCGCCAGCCTGCTGGAACGCATCGCGCGGCGGGAGGGGATCGGCGACGTGCTGGCCGAAGGGGCCCGCGCGGCGGGTGAGGCGCTGGGTTTCCCCGAGCTGGCTCCTCACGTGAAAGGGATGGAGTTGCCAGCCTATGACCCACGAGTTTCGCCGGGCATGGCCCTGGCTTACATGACCTCTGACCGCGGAGCCTGTCACCTGCGCACTTATCCTTTTGGCCGGGAGGTGTCGGGCGTGCTGCCCTGGTTCAGCCTGGAGCAAAAGGCGGAGTTCGTCAAGCGCCAGCAGGATGAGAAGGCAGCGCAGGAGTGTTTGGGGGTGTGTCAGTTCCCCTACGGCATCGGCCTGTTGACCGATGATTTGCCCAACCTGCTCAGCACCGCCAGCGGCGGAGATTGGTCCTACCAGCGGCTGTGTCTGGTGGGCGAACGCATCTGGAACCTCAGCCGGGCTTTTGATGTGTTATTGGGCGTGGACCGGCAGGCGGATTATCTGCCGCGCCGCTTTGCAGAAGAGCCTATGCCCGATGGAATGGGGGCCGGGCACGTCGTCTCCCGCGCCGATCAGGATTGGCTGCTGGATCGCTATTATCGTCTGCGGGGCTGGGACGAGCGGGGCCTGCCCACGCCGGAGACCTGGGAGCGCTTGGGTCTTGGAGAATTTGCCGAGTGGCCGCACCGCCGTGAAACAGGCAGTGCGGGTTGGGTTAGGCTCGGTTGAGGCCGCACTGCCGTGGAACAGGCGGTGCTGGTTGTGGGGGAGAGCCCCGCCCGCCTTGCTCGGCAGGTAGGCGGCTGCTTGGACTTTCCGACGCGGTGGTAGTGCTCAGGAGATGTGCGAAGCCCAGAGGTCTATACGCTATAGCCGCCAACCTGCCCTACTCTCTGCCTTGCTCGGCAGGTAGGCGGCTGCTTGGGCCTTCCTCCACGGTGATGGCGCTCGGGAGATGGTCGAAGCCCAGGGAGCTATACGCTGTAGCCGCCGCCAACCTGCCCTACTGCCAACTTGCAAACTTGCATCCTTGATGACTTATGCCACCACACATCGAAGTTGACCTGAAACTTTGTACCGGATGTCGCACCTGTGAGCAGATATGTGCTTTCGCTCACGAGGGCGTTTTTGGCCCCGCGCGGGCCCGCATCCACGTCCTGCGCCGTGAAGTGTTGACCTTCGAGGCGCGGGTCTGCAGGCATTGTGAGGAGATGCCCTGCGTGCACGCCTGTCCTGCGGGGGCGCTGAAGCGCAACAGGCGCAAGACCGTCTTCGTCGCAGAGTTGTGCACCGGGTGCGGTGCTTGCGTGCAGGTTTGCGACCTGCTGTTTTGGGATGAGGAGCGCCAACAACCGCTGATATGCGACCTGTGCGCGCGCTGCGTGCGCCGCTGCCCGGAAAAGGCCATCAAGATACATAAATGACCTACGACAAGGGGAGGAAAACCGGTGCCTGAAACTCAAAAGATTCGTTTGATTGTGAACGGCCAGCCCGTCGAAGCCCAAGTTGATCCTGAGATGTCGCTCCTCACCTTCTTGCGGGAGGAATTGCGATTGACCGGGGCCAAAGACGGCTGTTCCGAGGGCACCTGCGGGGCTTGCACGGTCATCGTGGATGGTGAGGCCAAGCGGTCCTGCCTGCTCAAAATGAAGCGCATGGACGGGCGCAGCGTGGAGACCATCGAGGGGCTGGCCGAGGGCGATGAGTTGCACCCGCTGCAATACGCCATGATTAAAGAGGGAGCCATCCAGTGCGGATTCTGTACACCGGGCATGGTGATGGCCGGCAAAGCGCTTTTGGACAAGAACCCCAACCCGTCGCTGGCGGAGATCAAGAAGACGTTGAAGCGCAACCTGTGCCGCTGCACAGGCTACCGGCCCATCGTCGCCGCCATCCGGGAGGCGGGGCGCCTGCTGAGCCAGGGCGTGAGCCAGGTCTCGGCCAGGGAACTAGTGCTCGCCGAGGATCAGGTTGTCGGGCGCGAGGTGGTGCGCGTGGACGGGATGGATAAAGTCACCGGGCGGCTCCGCTACTCCGCCGATCTTCAAGTGGAAGGGATGCTGCACGCCAAGGTGCTCCGCGCCGCGCATCCTCATGCTCGTCTGTTACGGGTGGACACCACGGCTGCTGAAAAAGCTCCCGGCGTGGTAGCGGTGCTCACCGCCCAAGACGTCCCCGGGCGCAATCGCTTTGGCATCATTCGCAAGGATCAGCCAGTCTTCGCCGAGGAGAAAGTGCGCTACCTGGGCGATGTCATCGCTGCCGTTTACGCGGAGAGCGAGGCTCAGGCCGAGGCTGCCCTGGCCCTTATCGAGGTCGAATACGAATCCCTGCCGGTGATCGAAAACCCCCAGCAGGCTCTCGCTGCGGATGCAGCCCTGGTGCACGAGGAGAATGAGGGGGGCAATCTGCTGTGTCACATTCCCATTCGCAAGGGCGATGTGAGCAAAGGCTTCGCCGAGGCGGATGTGATTATCGAGGGCGAGTACTACACTCCCTTGGTCGAGCACGCTTATCTGGAACCTGAGGCCGGGCTGGCCGTGCCAGAGGGTGATGGGGTGACGGTGTACGTGGGCAGTCAAAGCTCGATTCATGACCAGGAGGACGTGGCCGCCGTGCTGGGGCTGCCCGTGGACAAAGTGCGGGTGATTCACATGCCCATGGGAGGCGCCTTCGGCGGTAAAGAGGACATCACTGTGCAGGCCATCGCCGCGCTGGGGGCTTTCAAGACCGGTCGTCCGGTGAGGTTTGTGTGGACGCGGCGCGAATCCCTTCTGGCTTCGACCAAACGTCACGCCGAGTGGATGCTCTACCGCACCGGTGCTACCCGCGATGGGAAGCTGGTCGCAGCGGAGATAAAAATCTACGGCGATGCCGGGGCCTACGCCTCCGGCAGTGAAGCGGTACTCTTCCGCTCAGCAACCTTCTCGTGCGGCCCCTATGAGGTCCCTCACGTTAAGGTAGACGTGTACGGCACTTACACCAACAATCCCCCCTGCGGCGCGATGCGCGGTTTTGGCAACCCGCAGGTCACTTTTGCTTCCGAGATTCAGATGGACCGGGTGGCCGCAGCGCTGGGCATGGACCCGGTGGAATTTCGGCTGCGGAACGTCCTGGAGCCGGGCAAGGCGACCATCACTGGCCACGTTTTGCGACACAGTGTGGGGGCGCGGGCCACGCTGGAGGCAGTGCGCGATGCTTTGGTCGCGGCGGAGATGCCTGCGCCGCCGCCCGGTAAGCGGCTGGGCGTGGGGTTCGCGGCTTCTTACAAGAATGTGGGCCTGGGGTCGAGCATGGAGGATAGCGCCGGCGCCCATCTCATCCTGCAACCCGACGGAAGCATCTTGCTCCGGGAAGGGGCGATGGACATGGGCCAGGGCGCGGATACGGTCATGGCCCAGATCGCGGCCCAGACCCTCGGTGTGCCCCTCAATCGCATTCGGGTGCACGTAGGCGACACCGCCCTGGACCCCTCTGGCTGGATGACCACCGCCTCGCGCCAGACTTTCGTGACCGGCAACGCCGTCTACCACGCGGCGCGGGCCTTGCGGGCTGATTTGTGCGCGGCTGTGGCGGAAAGCATCGGCGTCTCTGCCGATGAAGTGAAACTGACCCGGGGCGTCTTCCGTTTGAAGGACGGCGATGAGGCCCTCACCACCCTTGATGAACTGGCAGCCTGGGCCGCTGCCTCGGGCAGGACTTTCGAGCGCCAGTACTTTTACACCGCTCCCCAAACTCACCCCGTGCCGGAGTACATTGCCGCCGTGCCGGGGTCGGACCTGGACGAGACCCGCCTGCACTTTGCTTACTCCTTTGGCGCGCAAGCAGCTGTCGTCGCCGTGGATGAGGAGACCAATCAGGTCGAGGTGCTGAAAGTCATCGCCGCCCACGATGTGGGCGAGCCTATCAATCCCCAGGGTATCGTGGGCCAGATAGAGGGCGGCATCTTGATGGGCCTGGGCTATGCCCTCAGTGAGGAATTCCGCCTGGAGGCCGGGCGTCCCGTGACCGATCGCTTGGCTAAACTCGGCCTGCCAGGGGTGGAGCGCATGCCCGAGATGGTGGCCCTCTACGTCTCGGATCCGCATCCAGAGGGGCCTTATGGGGCCAAGGGCATGGGGGAGCTGCCCATGTCGCCGACGGCCGCCGCCGTGGCCAACGCCATCGCCAACGCGGTGGGGGTCTGGGTCCGCAGCCTGCCCATCACGCCGGAGAAGATTGCGGAGGGGCGGAAAGCGCGAAACGTGAAACGTGAGGAGTGAAGCGTGAAACGTGTGGAGTAAGTAGAACAGGAGAAGCAGATGCAGCCTGACGAGGTAAATCTTACAGTAGACTTCCTGGGCCTGCGGTTGCCCAATCCCCTGGCTCTGACCGAAGGCCCGCTGACCGGCAGCGCGGAGCGCATCCGTCGCGCCGCCGCTCACAGCATTGGTATCATGTTCACCAAAGGCATCCGCCCCCAACCGGCCACTTCACCCAATCCCTTCATCGCCAAGAGCGGACGGCGGAGCCTGATGAACGCCGATTGGTCAGACATCGGGTTTGAACAGTGGTTGCTAGACCTGGAGGAACTGCGGGACCGGGATTTCTTCCTGGTGGCCAGCATCGCCAAGAACTACGTCACCCCCCAGCAAGCCGCCGACATGGCTGAGGAGATTGCCCGTCGCCGACCCGATGCCATCTCCCTGGTGGACTATGACCCCGCAGACTTGATCCGGGCCGTCAAGCTGACTCGCCCTCGGGTCAAACTCCCGCTGATGGTCAAGCTCTGTCCTTTTATGCCCCGTCTGGAAGAGGTGTTGAAAACCCTGGTGGAGGCCGGTATTGACGGGGTAGCTGCCATGGATTCCATCGGTCCGGTGCTGACGGTGGACATCGAGACCGGCTTGCCCACTATGGGCAGCGCGGACGGGAGTGGCTATCTCTCCGGCGAGGCCATCAAGCCGGTCACCGTTAAGTACGTCTATGAAATCTCGCGCTTTGTCAACTTGCCCGTGCTGGGCGTGGGCGGGGTCAGCAGCGCCGAGGACGTGGTGGAGATGACCATGGTGGGGGCGACAGTGGTGGGCATGGTGGCCAAGCCGTTGTTGCAGGGGCTACAGGTCTTCGATCAGGTTGAGGAGAAGCTCCGCGAACACCTG
The DNA here is from genome assembly GCA_014360845.1 of Anaerolineae bacterium. Lineage (GTDB taxonomy): Bacteria > Chloroflexota > Anaerolineae > JACIWR01 > JACIWR01 > JACIWR01. The sequence continues at coordinate 624 of JACIWR010000113.1, read as the reverse complement.
GCCCGCCGCAACGTGGCGGACATCAACAGCCTGCGCGGGCTGACCCACCGCCGCGTGGCAGAAATGCAGACGCGCTACGACGCCCGCGCCGTGATTGATGCCACCCAGTGCACGAGCTGCGGCTTGTGTGTGCGGGTCTGTTTCCAACAGGCTCCCCTCGAAGTGGATGGCTCTACCCAGATACAGCGGGACCGCTGCGTGGGTTGTGGATTATGTGTGAGCGTCTGCCCCCAGAAGGCTATCACCCTGCGCTGACGTAAGCCGGGATGGTTCAGAATAGGGTGACACTTTACTCGGGCAGCATGCTGTCAACGAATGGCGGAACGAATAAACGAATGGTCATCGCCGCGGTCTATTCGTTTATTCGTTGGATATTCGTTGACAGGGCCCGTGGCCCGACGCGGATGCGGCGAGGCATGGGCCCGCCCTTCAGCCCCGCACGGCTGGGGCGAACTGTCAACGAATGGTGGAACGAATAAACGAATGGTCATCGCCGTGGTCTATTCGTTTATTCGTTGGATATTCGTTGACAGGGCCCGTGGCCCGACGCGGATGCGGCGAGGCATGGGCCCGCCCTTCAGCCCCGCACGGCTGGGGCGAACTGTCAATGAATGGTGGAACGAA
>JACIWR010000112.1 GCA_014360845.1 Anaerolineae bacterium | reverse complement strand
GCCTTCAGTGCTTGTGCGCCGGTTCCTGTTCCCCTTTGATGTACTTCTCCGGGTCCTTGTCGAAGGCCACTTTGCAGCCTCTGGCGCAGAAGTAATAGGTTTTCCCCTTGTATTCTGAGGTGGCGGCGGCTGTCTTGGGATCAATCATCATACCACACACCAGGTCTTTTACCTTTTCCATGATCTCACTCCTTTCCTGCTTTTAGCGCACTTCGCTATCGCGGGTTCTTGCCCGTGACGACGGGGTTCTCCGGGAATGAGCTCCACTCGGTGAAGGAGCCCTCGTACAGCTTGACCCGGGGATAGCCCAGGAAGTGTTTGAATAAAATGTACTCGTGTGTTCCCTCGCGACCGGTGCCACAGGAGCAAATGATGAGCTTGTCCTTGGTCGCGCCTGTGGCTTCGACCATTTTCACAATCTCTTCCTTCGGTTTCAGCAACCTTTTGTTGTCGGCATCCATCAGCGAGGCCCAGGGCAGGTTCACTGCTCCAGGGATGTGTCCATTGCGAATCCAGGGGCCTTTGCCCGCATAGACGGGGGCCGGGCGCGCGTCCAACAGGATCACGTCGTCGTTGTCTTTGATGCGTTTGAAGTCCTCGTAGACCAGGAACATGTCATCGCGCACCGTGGCTTCGAAATCCGAATCCTCGATGTGGGGGAAGACCTGACTGGTTGGCCGGCCTTCCTCCAGCCACTTGTCGAGGCCGCCATCCAGTACGTAGACGTGGTTGTGACCGAAACGTACCAGACTGTAGGTCACCATAGTCTGCTCCAGACCGTCGCCCCAGCCTTTGAACAGGCCCGTGCCCGTATAAACGACGACGGGGACATCGGGGTCGAGGCCGAGCCGCCGGAACAGGGCCTGCGCCGCCTCCGGGGGAATCCATTTGCCGGGTGTGCCGCCTAAAGGCACGCGCAAGGTTTTCTCGCTCATGTAGAGGGCACCGGGGATGTGGACTTTGATGTAGTCGTGGATGTCGGGCTGTACGTCCAGGATCATCAGCCCTTCGTCCTCCAGGTGCTCCTCCAGCCAGTCGGTAGTGACCCACTTCACCGGCCCGAAGCCATAGGGAACTTCACTTTTGTTCATGATTACCTCCCATCCTTTCTTGTGAGGCTCGTCTTTTACCGCTGAATTATCCATGTCACTATATTAGCACAAAGAAGCTGTTTTGTATGTGACAAAAGTCCCGCTAGGGCAGGGGGCAGGTGGTCGAGCTCCAGCCCGCCAGACCGCCCAACACCACGGCGAGATGGTTCCAGCCGGCGCGTTGTAACAGGCTGGCAGCGATCATCGAACGCAGCCCGCTGCCGCAGAAGATGTAGACGAGCCGGTGGCGCGGCACTTCGTCCAGGCGCTGGGGCAGTTCGGTGACGTGGATGTGATGAGCGTTGGGAATCTCCGCCTGCTGTATCTCATCATCGCTGCGCACATCGAGAATCCAGATGTCTTCCCCTTCGTCGAGGTGGCGACACAGGTCTTGCACGGTCACCGTCTCGAGGCGTTGACTGGGCAAGCCGGCCTTGTGCCAGGCCAGCATGCCGCCCGCCAGGAAGCCGTCCAGGCGGTCGTAGCCCAGACGAATCAGGTAGCGCACGGCCTGTGAGACGTCGTTGGTCTCGGTAACCAGCAAAATGGGCTTGTCATAAGTCAGAAACCAGCCGGCAAAGCTGGGGACTCCATCCTCCCAGATGGAAAGCGCGCCAGGCACGTGGGCTGAACTAAAGCCCAGTTCCATGCGCGTATCCAGCACCAGGGCGTCCCCGGCCCGCCTGGCGAACTCCCTGGGGGAGAGGGGGCGCGGGGAGGGGAGGGAGCCCAGCAGGGGCGGTCCTTCCAGGTTTAGCTTTTCCATCATGCGGAAGTAGGGCGGGTATTCCAGCATTCGCCCCACGTGGGCCACGAAGTCGTCTTTGTTGGTGTACTGGAGCCTGGGATTGAGTTTGCGCTCCAGACCGATGGTGGTCCAGGGGCGTTCGGCGATGGCCGTGCCGCAGGCGGATCCGGCTCCGTGGGCGGGGCAGACTATGACCTCGTCGCCCAGGGGTAGTATTTTGTGGAAGAGGCTTTCGTATAGTAAACCGGTCATCTCGTCCAGCTTGTCGCGTCCGTAGAAATCGGTGCGGCCCACATCGCCGGCGAAAAGGGCATCGCCGCTGAAAAGCACCCACGGCGTGCCACTCGGGTCGTGGAGCAGGTAGCTGACGTGACCACGGGTGTGGCCGGGGGTGTGCAGGGCCTGGAGTCGGAGGCGACCGATTCTTAACTTCTCACCGTCGCCGATGCGCTCGCCATAGCCGTAATCCAGGTCGTCCTGGGCCGAGTGTAGAATCACCGCGCCGGTACGGTGGGCCAGTTCCACAGAGCCGATGACGTAGTCCTCGTTGCGGTGGGTCTCCAGGATGTGGGTGATCTGCATCCCTGCTCGGGCGGCGGTCTGGACATATACCTCGCCATCGCGCCGGGGGTCAATGACCACAGCTTGATGGCCCTCGCCGATCAGGTACGAATAGTGTGCCAATCCTGGGGACTCAAAACGTTCGAACAACATAGGGGGTTCCTCCTCCCTGGGGGAGCGGGATGATGCCGATAATCTCCCGCTTGAGTGTGGCAATGGGGGCGGCTGTGTTGGCCCGCAGAGCTCGCCGAGCGCGTTGAGGGTTGCAGGAAAGCTCTGCGAGCTCTGCGGTAAATAGAGTTCTGAGCTTTGGTGTATGTGAACGATTCCTGTCGCTCAGCGCTGTGCTGGGCCCGGCGTGCGGCGGGGCTCAGACCCACCGCAAACGGGTAAAGAGGTCTTCGCCGGGCCCAATAGTATGTGGGGCGACTAGCGGGGTTCTATTCGAGGTGAATGATCTCGACAGGGCAATCGTCAGCCGCCTCCCGCACACAGTCTTCCAATGCCTCTGGAGCTTCTCCCTCACCCGGGTTGTCGCCGATTCTGTATTTCTCGACCACCTGGCTTAACCCGTCGTCGGGATTCTCCTCGAAGAACTCTGGGCAGTTTGACCAGCACGTTGCGCAGCTAATGCACTCTTCCCGCTCTATGCGGACGATGAGATTGCTGCTCATCTGTGCCTCCTGGCTCAGTAGCAACGCTGGCACGTTCTGGCATCCACGATCTCCATGCCGAGGGCTTGCAGGCTGGCCACCAGCTTGTCCTCTTCCACGTTCGCCACTTTGACCGTGATCAGGCGGTTGGTGGGGTCTTCACCCAGGAAGGTGCCCAGGGAGATGATGTTGCCACCCATCTCCGCAATCTCGCGAGTGATGGTGGCCAGGATGCCCGGTTGTTCCGGCACGAGCATGGCTACTCGTACTCCTTCCTCCCTTGCGCCCAGCAATTCGAGGAAGATCTTGAACAGGTCCGTCTCGGTGATGATGCCCACCAGGATCCCATCGCGCACTACCGGCAGACCGCCGATTTTGTGGTCCGCCATGATTCGCGCCGCTTCCTCCAGGGGCGTGAATTCGCTCACGGTGATCACGTCCTTCGTCATCACATCGGAGACGGTGATTTTGGAAATGAGATAATGGATCTCGTGGATGCTCAGGGAAGTGGCGGGTGAGGGTGAGGCGTAGAGCAAATCTTTCTCAGAGACGATGCCTACCAGCTTGCCCTTGTCCTTCTTGGACACCACTGGCAGGCGGCGTACTTTGTTGTCGCGCATGATCCTCAGCGCTTCATCAATAGGCACATCAGGGGTCACGGTAATCGGATGACGGGTCATGCGTTCGTACACTAACATTTCGTGTCCTCCTTAAGTTAGTTTTCTAAAATCCTTGCCGGGCTCGCCTTTGGCGGGCCGCGTGCAAGGCCAATGATGTCCTGTAACCGGGCTACCGATGCCTGACCACACGGGGGGCCGTTGTCGGGCGAAATCGCGGCCTAATGGGCTCAATCTGTCGCGGTGCGATGCTTCAATGGTGGTTTTTGTGCACACCACAAAGTTATTGCACAGGTACTCTTACAGCGTCTTCCAGGGGGTCTTTGAAGGGTACTTCGACTGTAAGGAGACCGTTTTCATAGGTTGCTTTTGCCTGCTCCGGTTTCACGGGGCAGCAAAAGGATAGGGCGGTCACGTACTCAATGTCTTTCCGGGGCGCGTTCAGGGCAAAGCTATCTTCGTGCATCCTTAGATTGATGTTCTCCTTGGGCACCCCGGGCAGAGTGATTTCTAAGGTCATTTTGGTGTGTTCGTCGTCTACGTATGCACACACTTCTGGGGTTACTCGAATTCTATCTTCTGCCATGGCTTCTTACTCCTTCACCATATCTGCGAAGCCACGATTTCGCTTGGTCCCGACAACGGCTCGTCTACAAAGTTTCGTCACGGGGCAGATTTATGGGCAGTGCAATGCCCGGGCAAGGGAATACTACCTGACCAATGGCACGGTTACACCCTTTCCCACGGTCTCTTTGAAGGGAACCTCCACCTTCAGAAGCCCGTTTTTGTATTGCGCTTTCGCCTTGCCCGGTTTCACAGGACAGCAGATGGACGACACGGTGACGTATTCGATGTCTTCCCTGGAGGCCGTGAGAGCAAAGCTAGTCTCGTACATCATCAGAGAAATGTTCTCTTTTGCCACCCCGGGAAGACTGATTTCCAGGGTAAGCTTTGTGTAGTTGTCATCCACGTGAGCACAAAAATCTGGGGTCACTTTTGTTTTTTCCATGATAAGCTCCTCGATGTTGCACTTCACCGGAGATAATTCCCTGGGTGAAGTGGCTTAATCTATATCCAATCCATCCAGCACGCCGCGCAATACCGCCGCGGACTCCCGCAGAGCTTGAGTTTCCTCGTCGCTCAGAGGCAGGTGCAACACGCGCTGCACGCCGCCGCGACCGACCACTGCCGGCAGGCTGAGGTAGACATTCTCGAGGCCATAGTAGCCGGACACCAGGCTGGATACCGGCAAGACGGTGTGCTGGTCGCGCAGGATGCTCTCCACGATGCGCAGTAATCCCACGGCCACGGCGTAGTGAGTTGCTCCTTTGCGCTCTATTATCTCATAAGCCGCGTTACGGGTCTGCTCGAAAATGCGTTCGCGGATTTCCGGCCCCAGGTCGCACTCCTCTCGGCGGCAGAAATCATCCAGGCGCATTCCGGCCACGTTGGCCAGACTCCAGACCGGGACCTCGCTATCGCCGTGCTCGCCGATGATATAAGCGTGCACGCTGCGCGGGTCAACCCCCAGATGCTCGCCCAGCAGATAGCGGAAGCGAGCTGTATCCAGAACTGTGCCGGAGCCGATGACTCGTGGCGCGGGGAAGCCGGAGACCTTCCAGGCTACGTAGCTCAGCACGTCCACCGGGTTGGTGGCGATGAGCAGGATACCGCCGCGGTTGTGCGCGGTGATACGCGGGATGATGTCCTCGAAGATGGTCGCGTTGCGCTTAACCAGGTCCAGCCGCGTCTCGCCCGGTCGCTGGGCCGTGCCGGCGGCCACGACCACCACATCGGCCCCGGCGCAATCGGGATAGTCGCCGGCCCAGATGCGTGTGGGGTGGGAGAGGGGCACGGCGTGATTGAGGTCCATGGCCTCGCCCTCGGCGCGTCGGCGGTCCACATCAATCAAGGCGATTTCGCCCACCAGGCCGCTGAGCAGCAGCGCATAAGCAAAGGTAGCGCCAACTTTGCCCGTGCCGACTATGGCGACTTTACGGGGATGGGGTTCGTGTTCCGGCTGTTGGCCTCGATCTCTATACATCGCTTTCTACCCCGACCACTCCCATACTCCGCGGTTGTTCAGGCTCCAGTAGGCCTTGCGCAGGAGGAGAAAGTGTTGGCGTTCTTCTTCGGACAGTTTTTGGAACATCGCCCGACCTTCGGGATCGCTGGTCTGTTCGGCCAGGGCGGCGTATCTCTTTTCAGCTTCCTGCTCGACATTCAGGGCCATGGTGATGATGCCCATCACGGTCTTGGTGTTGGCCTCTTGGGTACCTTGCACTTCGCTGGGAGCCGGCAAGGAGAAAGAGTAATCGTCGTAGGCGATGAAAACGCCCGCCGCGCGCAACGATTCCCGCAGGGCCAGCAGCTTATCGTAGTGATGGCGTTCGAACTCGGCCAGTTGCTCGAAAAGCTTCTGCCCCAGGGGGTTCGATGTCTCCCGGACGGCGTTCGTGTAGAAGGCGGCGGCCTTCTGCTCGGCTTCCATAGCTATCTGAATGGCGTCTAAAAGGTTCAAATTTTGATCGGTCATTGCGTGTCTCCAATAGTTGTTCTTGTGGTTCTGGCCTGGTCGGGCGCGGAGGGGACCGGATCTTCTGCGGTTATCCGCATCTGCAAGCAGGGTTTATCTCTGGATGCAGATGGTCCAGTCGGTGTCGGTCCCTTCGACGCTGAGCAGTCTCAGACCCAGGGCATCTACGGCCATGGGAATCTCTTTTTTCGAGGCCGGGTGAGTACCCAGCACTTTGATGACTTCACCGGGAGCCGCGCGACGCAACGCTTTGCGCACCTCCACCAGGGGCACAGGGCAGGTCTCCCCTCGACAATCCACAGTGATGTTAGCTTCAGCGGCGGGGCAGCGGATTTCTCGGGTGTCAACTTCTATCTCGGTCATGGTTTTACCTCATTCCGTAAACTCTACCACTACTTCATCCACATCCCACAGAGGCTCTATTTTCTCGATAATCTCTTCGCGGATGTTGGCCGCGAACTGGTGATCGGCGGGCAGGTCAATCGCCACGCGCACCTTTCCGTCGCTGACCTCGATGTCGCGCACGATCTTGGTACGCACCAGGTCGAGGCCGGTCATGGGATTCATCACGTGCTTCAGGCGTTTGCGCACCACCTCTACCGTGGTCGGCACGCGCTCTTTGACCAGACCGTGCCGCTCCTCGTAGTTCTGAATGGCGGCCCGCAGGCCGTCCACGGCCAGCACGGAGCAGTGGGTCTTGATGGGTGGCAGACCGCCCAGAGCGTCCGCCGCTTCTTTCCAGGTGATTTTCTTGGCCTCTTCCAGGGTTTTGCCCTTGGCCAGCTCGGTGATGATGGAACCGGTGGCGATGTTGGAGGCGCAGCCGTAGGACTCGAACTTGATGTCGGTGATGCGCTGGGCCTCGGGGTCTACTTTCAGGTAGACGGCCACCATATCGCCGCAGGCGGGGCTCCCCTCCACCGCTTTGGCATCGGGGTCTTCTATACGTCCCACGTTGCGGGGATTGCGGAAATGTTCCATTACTTTTTCGCTATATGGTAAAGGCATTTGTACCTCCCTCTTTACTCCTCACTTTTTACTCGTTACTCTTCTACTCTTTACCCAGCGGACTGATCGCCCGCAGGTTCTCGATGACCTCCGCTATGGCCTCCGCCACGGCGTCCACGTCTTCGGGTTTATTGAAACGCCCGAAGGTGAAGCGCACAGAACCGTGGGCCCGTTCGTGGTTGCCGCCGATGCCCAGAATGACGTGGCTGGCCTCCAGCGAGCGGCTGAAGCAGGCCGAGCCGGTGCTCACGGCGAAACCCCGCATGTCCAGGTGCAGTAAGATGGACTCGCCCTCAACAAAGCGGAAGGAGATGTTGGCGTTGTGGGGCAGCCGTAGTGTGGGATGGCCGTTGAGACGCGAATGGGGTATTTGCAACAGGCGCTCGATCAGACGGTCGCGCATCTCTTGCAGACGGGCCGTTTCCTCCGGGGTCACCAGTTCCACAGCTTTGGCGAAGCCGATGGCTCCGGGGATGTTCTCCGCCCCGGCCCGCAGGTTGAACTCCTGAAAGCCGCCGTCCATCCACTTAGTCAGGGGAGTGCCTTCCCGCACGTATAGCCCGCCCACGCCCTTGGGACCGTGGATCAGGTGCGCTGTCACTGTGACCAGGTCTACCGGCACTTCTCGCACGTCCAGCGGCACGCGGGGGAAGGAGTGCGTGGCGTCAGTGTGGAACAACACACCCTGCTCGCGGCAGATGGCGCCGATGGCCGCTACATCTTGCAGCGTGCCGATTTCTTGATTGGCGGCCTGGATTGAGACCAGAATCGTCTCCGGGGTTATGGCCTGACGCAGTTGGTCCAGATCCACCCGTCCGTATTCGTCTACGTCGAGATAAGTCACGCGGAAGCCTTGTTTCTCCAGGGCTCTGGCGCTGTACAGGACGGGAAAATCCTCGATTTTGGAGACGATGATGTGTTTACCCTTCTTTTCGCCCAGGGCCAAAGCCACGCCCTTCAGGGCCATGTTGCTGGATTCGGTGCTCCCGGAGGTGAAGATGAACTCCTCTGGTTTGGCGCCCAGTGCTCCGGCGATGGTAGAGCGAGCTGCTTCCAGGGCATCTTTGGCTTCGATGCCCGGCGAGTAGCCGAACTGGGAAGTGGCTACGGCGTAAGTCTCAAAGAAGTAAGGTTTCATCGCCTCCAGGACCCGCTCATCGAGGCGGGTGGCCGCGGCGTTATCCAGATAAACAATCTCACCAAACATGCTATCTCCTCGTATAATTAGTGCGAAGGCGTAGCGGCGGCCCGCTGTGGCCGCAGCCATATCATTCCTTGGGCAATACATTCTCTTCTTGATCAGGTGCGATGACAATCTCAAAAGCGCAGGTGATGGCCCCGGTGGGACAGACTTCTTCACAGATGTTGCAGCCACTGACGTTTTCGTCGCAAATATCCGTACCGGGACACGTTTCCGGGCATGAGAATATTGGCCCGTGTTCACCCATGGTCACAGCATGGCAGGGGCAGGCTTCTACGCACAGACCACACCTGGTACACAGCGTTTCATCAAATTGAGGCAGAGAACACCCTCTGTTCATCATGTATCTCCTCGTCAAAACCACTGCCATTATTGTATCATCGAAGCAATCGTGTGTCTGTGACAAAAGTCTCTTTGTCATCTGGCCTCTGCCTTTTGTGGCTGCTATTCGGATATCCTTTCCTCGCATTCCAGGCGTTGGACCATGCCTCCCAGGTAGAGAGGGATGCGCAGCAACATGCCGCCGTAGCTCAAGCGGCCCTCGTACATACGGGCAAAGTCCGGGGTCAGATATGGATTGCGCACTCCCAACTCGAAACTGGCATGGGGGTGGTGGTGGAAGGCCCAGGCCCATATACGTGCCTTGCTCAGATGAGTACCTATTTCCCGCTGTACCCGGCGCGTGTAGGTGTGGATGCTCTCGTTGAGGATGACCTCGGTGGCAATGCGGGCGCTGTGCACGGCGTATCTGATGCCCTCGCCGGAGACGGGGTCCATAAGTCCGGCTGCGTCCCCTATGAGCATGGTCCGCTGTGTGTGCAAAAGCTGGCGACCCCTGTACACGGGCAGAGGGTGGGCTTTGAGCGGAAGTCCGTCCAGGGGAAGGCCCTGCCGGGCCATATCTTTCATCAGCAACGCCTTCAGGTTTTCGCCGGTCCTCTCCAAAGTGCCTATACCGACCGAGAGTTTCTCTTTCTTGGGGAATATCCACTCGTAGCCGCTTTTAACTGTGCCGAAGAAGAAGCAGGCTCTGGAATTGTAGGCATCCAGCAGGGCGTCGCTGGCCGGAATTTCCACTTCCAAAGCCACCCCGAAGGCCTTTTTCCGCCTCAGACCCAGGGACCTGGCCACCACCGAGTTGGCCCCGTCCGCGGCGATCAGGTAGTGTCCGTGCAGTTTGTCCCCTCTCTCGGTCAAGACGGTGACCCTCTTTGTGTCCTCCTGTACCTCAATGATGCGTTGGTTTTCCCAAACCTCGGCCCCGGCTTGTTCCAGGACGAAATAGTCCAGCTTATCGCGCATGACCATGACCACCGAGGCGGGGAAAGGGACGGTGAGCATCTTGGTCCCCTGGAAGAAATACGTCACTGCGGTGATGCGTTGTTCTATCACCGGTTCCAGAGAAAAGGGGAAGAAGTCGAGTACAGCCACAGGCACCGCTCCCCCGCAGGGTTTGTAACGAGGAAGCTTCTTCCTTTCCACGACTAACACTTTTAGCCCCTGGCGACTGAGGAAGTACGCCGCCGTAGCTCCGCCTATCCCTGCTCCAGCGATGATGACATCGTACATCACGGGCTCCTTGGGATTCGGACTATGATTCGCCGCTGGCTATTCGTTCTAAACCCTTCTGGTCTACAATGACGATGCGCCCCCGCTCCCGGCGGACCAGGCCCTCACTGATAAAGGCTCGCAGGGTGCGACTCACAATCTCCCGCACGGTGCCGATGTTGGTGGCTATCTCTTCTTGCGTCCAACGTCGGGGCGGCTGGGAGCTCTCAGCGTGATTCAGCAGGAAGCGGGCCAGGCGAGTGCGCACCGGGTGTAGGGCTAGGTCCTCGACCATGTCTCCCAGGCGACGCACCTCGCTCGCCAGGTGTTTCAAGACGGCCAAGGCTGCTTTGTGGTGGTCGTGCATGATGCGCCGGAAGTGCTGGCAAGGGATGGTGTAGAGGGTGACGGCACTCAAAGCATCCACTGTGGCCGGATTAGGGCCACCGTCGAGGGCTGGGACCAGGTTGAAGGGCTCGCCGGGACCGCGATAGGCCAGGACGTGCTCGCGGCCCTCCAGGGACATGCGTCGGATGCGCACCACGCCCTTGACGACGAAATACACCGCTCGACAAGGGTCGCCCTCTGAGATCACTATCTGCCCGGGTGAGAAGTTTATCTCCTGCCCGTAGGCTGCGATCTGCACAAGGGCGTCGTCATCTAACTCCCCGAAGAAGGGGATTTGCTTTAGTGCGTGTGTGGCAACGGCCATCAATATCCCGCTGTGGTCACTCCAACTCACGTTCGTTGCTGTCGTGGGATCAGGAATCTGTTCCCAGGTTGATCCAGACGGCCCCGTCCTCTATCTTGACTGGGAAGGTTTGCAGGTCTTTGGGTTTCGCCAAGGCCCGGGCGACGCCTTTCAGCAGGCCCGGCAGACCTTCGACCCAGGCCAGGTTGCGTCCTGTGGTAGCGTCAAAAGTGGAGCCGTGGGCCGGGCAGGTGATGACCTGGTTATTGAGAGCGCCCTTGGCCAGATGGGCGCGCAGGTGTGGGCAACGTGCCTGGGTGGCGTAATAGGTCTCGCCCACGCGGGCCAGTAATACGACTTGATCGCCCGTCTGTACCTCTTGCATCGTGCCGGCGGGCAGCATATCCGCAGCACCGAGCTTGATCCAGTTCGCCATTATGTCCCCCCTTTGTGCTTGTTCGCTGCTCCACAGTTATAATGCGAGCCTGGTCTCAGCCCGCGGAGTGCAACTCCGCGGGATCGGATGTTCGACCTTTGCCTTCCCGGTTCAAGTCATCCAGCAGGGCCAGAATCTCAGCGTTGGGCGGGATGTCGCTCATGGAGCGCCCATAATGAGCATACCTTATTTTGCCTTTCTTGTCAATGACCACTTGGGCCGGCATGCGCCCCAATTTGATCAGGTTCACCTCCTGGCCGTAGAGGTCGGCTGCGGTGTGGGTGGGGTCGGGCAGACCGGGGAAGGGCATTTGTTCTTTTTCCCAGTAGCGGGCGAATGTCTCTCGCTCCTCCGGGCCTACGGCGAGGACCTCTGTATCGCGCTCCACGAAGTGCTGGTAGTCCTGGCGCAACTGCGCCATGTGCCGGCGGCAGAAAGGTCACACGAAGCCACGGTTGAAAACCAGAAAGACGTGCTTTTGTCCCCGGTAAGTGGAGAGGCGTATCCTTTGGCCCCGCGAATCTTCCAGGACGAA
>JACIWR010000111.1 GCA_014360845.1 Anaerolineae bacterium | reverse complement strand
GGGGGCGTCTCGGCTGAGAAAACCGCGCAAAAGACAGCGTCTTGCCGCATGGAACGTCCCCGGGACGGGGACTTGGAGCATAGGCTGAGTAGTCACCCGTTGAGTTGTCTTTCATCGTTGAACGAGTGATCGAGCTTCCATATAGAAGGTTTTACTTCTATATGGAAGTATACCTCATTTTAGTATAATTGTCAAATCCTATAGGGAGGTTAGTTGACAAAGAGTGAATTGCCTGGTAAAATGGGGACAGCATTAGGGTGAGAGTGAGACCGATGAGTGAGCTAAAAGGTGGAGCTGCTGCCCCAGTACGCCCGTATATTGACCGCGATTCTGACCAGCCGGTCTACGTCCAACTGGCCGATATTCTGCGTCAGCAGATCAGCGCCGGTGCTTTTCGCCCCGGTGAACAGCTCCCGTCGGAGGCTATGCTGGTGCGCACCTATCAGGTCAGCCCTATGACGGTGCGACGGGCTATCAATCTGCTGACCGATCAGAATGTGGTGACCACAGTCCAGGGGCGTGGGACCTTTGTCAAGGCGGTGCAGTTAGGGGCGGCGGCTTTTGATCTGAGCGATTTGCAGGCCATGTTCAGTGACGATGCCGTCGTAAAATTGGTGGAAGCGCGCTTTGTCGCGGCCGATGAGCGCACGGCACGTAAATTGCAGATTGAGGTGGGCGAGTACGCCATTTACATCCGCCGCTTGCTGTTAATCCACAACGAACCGGCCTTTTATCACCGGGGCTATCTGATTTACGATCCCACCCGGCCCATTGTCGAGTCGGAGCTGGAGGTGACCGTGCTCAAAGGGCTGTTCGATGGCACTGGGAGCCCGCTGATCAAGCGGGGTGAGCTTTCGATGGAGGCTGCTCTTCTCACTGAAGAAGAGGCCGCCATCTTGCAGGTTTCGCTCCCTGCGGCGGGGTGGCTTCTGGAACACAGATTTTTTGATTTTGACGATAAGCCGGTGAGCTGGGGCTGGTTTGTGTGTCATGGCGACCGGTTCCGCCTGCACACCAAGATTGGGTTGGAATAAGCTGTGGGGAATAGCGATGAATGATCACGAGAGTGACGGGGCTCTCATCAGCCGACTGGTGAATTTAGACGAAAAAGGGGTGCTGGCTCTGGTGAGTCAGCAGCTACGACAAGGCGAGGACCCTCTGCGCATCATTGAGGAATGTCAGGAGGGGATGCGTCAGGTAGGGCTTCGCTATGAACAGCGCAAATACTTTCTATCGGGCCTGATGATGGCTGGCGAGATTTTCCGCGAGGTGATGGAACTGGTCGAGCCGGTGTTGGTGGAACGTCTATCTGGCAACGAATCCGGCCATATTCTGCTGGGAACGGTGCAGGGGGATATTCACGATATCGGGAAGAACATCTTTGGCATCTTGTTGCGCTGCCATGGTTTCACGGTGACCGATCTGGGAGTTGATGTACCTCCAGCCTATTTTCTGGAACAGGCTCGCCAGCTTCAGCCGGATATTATCGGCTTGTCCGGTTTGCTCACCACCTCGTATGATGTCATGCGGGAAACGGTTGACCTGCTGCGTCGCTCCGGTGATGTTCTTCTGGCGCGCAAGCCCATTATCATCGGCGGCGGCATCTTAAATGCGCAGGTGTGCGCTTATGTGGGAGCGGATTATTGGGCTATAGATGCCATGGTCGGTGTGGACCTTTGCAAGGAAATCATGACCAAACTGGCATTGGCCCCGTAGCTTTTCCGCCCTGGCGGGATTAAAGAAGCGAAAGCCCCCTCGTTCTTCAGGGGGCTTTTGTCGTATAGTGGGCGAGAAGTAGAGCGGGCTTTCTAGCCTGCTGGACAGGGGCGATGCCTATGGCGCTTTTAAGCGGTGATGGGTTCACTGCGCCGCACGCCGAGCATGCACAGGAAAGCGAGCAACATAAATAGCGGGGTGAAGAGGAACATTATCCGCACGCCGAGCAAATCCATCAGGGCTCCTACCAGCGGTGGCGCGGTGATGGCCGCGGCCATGGAAAAGAAGTAGTACAGGCCCGTGTACGAGCCGACCTTTTCCTCCGGCACCAGGTCTACCACGATGGGCAGGGAGTTGATGTTGATCAGCGCCCAGCCGATGCCGGAGAGGATCAGCGTGGCGATGACGTACAGGTCGGCGTGTATGAAGTAGATGCCCAGCCACATGACCATCAGAAGGGCCAGCCCGGTCATGATGGTGCGTTTGCGGCCAAAACGCGTGGCGATGAATCCGGCTGGCAGGGCGAATATCAGAAACACAGCCGAGATGTAGGTCAGCATACTCGAAGCTCTGGCCACCGCCTGGTCGGCGGTCATCTGTCCGGCGGCGATTTGCCCGGCATACAGCACCTCACGACCATAAGAAGTCCAGAAGGTCTCGATGGCGTTGTAGCCCACGAACCAGGTGAAGATGGCCAGGAAGATGAAGAGGGCGCTTTTCTCCGGGGCGCGGATCACCTGTCCCACGTCGCGCAGAGTTTGGAGCAGGGTGTCGAAAAGGCCGGGGCGGGGGTCGGCGGGGGCGTCAGCATGGCTGTAGTATTCTTGGGGCTCGCGGATGACCAGGATGAGGACTATCTCCGCGGTCAGCATGATGGCGCCCCCTACCCAGAAGGGCAGTCCCGGATACATTTTGTATAGAAAGGCCCCACCCAGAAAGGCCAGGGTGGTGCCCAGTCCTCCCATCAGGTTGATGATGCCATTGGCTTTGCTGCGCAGGGGGCTGGGGGTGATGTCTGGCATCAGGGCCACGGTGGGTGTGCGGAAGATGGCCATGGCGATGTTCATCAGGATGATGACGCCGGTCAACAGGGCCAGAGTAGGGGTGACGTGGGGCATGTTCAGGTGGATGATGGGGATCAGCATCCAGAAGAGCGCGGCCAGGGGCGCGCCCAGCAGGATGTAGGGCATGCGTCGCCCCAGGCGAGTGCGCGTCCGGTCGCTGAGTTGCCCCACGTACGGTTGTATGATGATGCCGGCGATGTTGTCGAAGGTCATCACGAAGCCCACCAGCCACCAGGGCAGCTCATACTGGCGGAGAAAGGGCGGGATGTACGAATTGTAGATGGACCAGATGATGCTGATGCCGAAGAAACCGAGTCCCAGGAGAAAAGTGCGTTTGTAGTTGAGTTTCATGGTTGGCTCCTCATTCCTGTTGTTGAGATAATGCGGCCGCATCCGCATCGGGCCACGGGCCCGACCTACTGAAACTGTTGTTGAGATAGTATGAAAACGGCGGGTTTCCCTCATGCATGGGGTCACCCGCCGTCATCTTTTAATGCCCCCAAGGGAATTCGAATCCCTGTCGCCGCCTTGAAAGGGCGGTGTCCTAGGCCTCTAGACGATGGGGGCTGAGTTTGTCCTCCGGCTGTCTGGGAGGAAAGTGGCTATATTGTACCACAATCTGGCACAAATCGTCAAATTGGGGGTTTGTGCAAAGGGGCCTCGCTGGTGGACCTGGCTTCTGGCTACCGTAGGTCGGGTTGATTACCCGATCACCGCATGGGGGCCAGGTCGCACACGCCGCACTGGGTGCAGAAATCCTCTTCCTCACCGGGGAGGGCCAGGCCCATCTGCCGCCGCAGGGCGATGAGCTTGCGCACCTCGTCGGGAGCGATGGGGTTGCTGCGTCCCAGTTGACGCACAATGAGGGTGACCTCCGCCGAGTGCTCCACGGTCTCCAGCTTGAAGTAAGCGTCCAATGGACTGCGGCCCACGGTCACCGTGCCATGCCGGCGCAGGACCAGGGCATCGTGGTTGGTGATGAGTTCCCGTACCGCTGCGGCTCCTTCCGGTGTGGAGGGGGTAGCGTAACGGGTGAAGGGAATCGTCCCCAAGGTGACCACCACCTCGGGCAGGAGACAGCGGGCCAGAGGGATGTCGGCGATGCTCAGGGCGATGCTGATGGGCGGGTGGGCGTGCACCACGGCCCCGACGTCTGCCCGTTGGCGGTAGACCTCCAGATGCAGGGGCATCTCCGAAGTGGGCCGCAGGTCGCGACTGGCGGCGTCGTAGCTAGGGATTTTCTTCCCCTCCATATCCACGATGATGAGTTGCTCCGGTTTGAGCAGTCCTTTGCTGAAGCCGCTGGGCGTGGTCAGAACGCGGTTTTCGCTCAGTCTGGCCGATACGTTACCGGCGGAGGCTGCTACCCAACCCCGCTGCCAGATGAGTTGGCAGACGCGGATTATCTCCTCACGAAGTTGTTGCTCGGTGCGCCGTTCTTTGTAGGTGCTCATGGGGTTAGTTCTACCTCGTCTACGATGCCTACAATCACGGCGCGGATAGCTCCGTCCGGCTCCCGTCCCACCACTTGCCGGGCCGAGTTGCCCTCGTCCAGGACCAGGACGGTGTCGCCTAGCCCGGCCTGTACCATGTCCACGGCGATCCAGTACTTCTTTTGCAGGGAGCCGTCCAGTCCCACACGGTCTACGATAAGCAGTTTATGTCCTTCGTAAAGGGAATTCTTGATAGTTGCCACCACTGTACCGCTGACTTTGCCGATATACATACCGACTCCTATCCGCTTCTGGGGCTGTGGGCGAAGCCACCGCTCACGTTTTTGACATCTACTTCGTCCACGATGCCGACGATGGCGTGGTCTACCGGGACGAATTTCTCCGGCAGGGCCAGGGCAGCCTCCCGGCTGGCGATGATGAAGACCAGTTCACCCGGACCAGCCTGAGCGGTGCCGTCGGCGGCGACGACGGGTTGCCCATCGGGCTGCCGGTGCTTGTCCAGCGGCTGGACGATGAGAAATTTGACTCCTTCCAGGCCCTGGTATTTGCGCGTGGCGACCAGGGTGCCTATGACGCGGGCCAGTTGCATGAATCACTCCTCAGCATGATGCTGTGTAGCGTAGAACGGGTTGCCAACCCGTCTTACGGTCACACGATTTTGTCTTTCATCTCCTCGTGCAATTGGGAGATAATGACCTGCCGCACCAGCAGACCCTCTTGTTGGGGGAATTGCACCCCGGCTTCGACGGCGGCTTCTACCTCGGCCACCGGCCCCTCGATGAGCACGAACGATTTGCCGCCCAGACCGTTGGCCAGGCGCAGTTCTAACAGGGAAACGTCGGCGGCCTTGGCGGCGGCATCGGCGGCGACGATGCAGGTGGCCACAGTCACCGTCTCGATGATGCCCAGGGCTTCCCCTTTACCCGGTGGCGTGGCGGTCATCAGGGCGGGGAAGATGCTGAGGTGTACCTGGGGCAGAAACAAAGTGTCCACTATCGCGTCTGCGCCCGCCTCGATGCCGGCCTGCAGGGCTTCGTACACCGGGTCGGTCATCCCGCCGACGAGGACGATGTACTTGCCCGGACAGACCGGGCGAGCTTCCAGGAGGTTTACCGGTGCTTTTTTGAGCATTGCATCGCCGACAGCAATGCCGGCTGCGATGCTATTGGTTTCCACAAGGGCAATGGCTGGTTCCATAACGAATACTCGCTGATTTTGTAAATTAGCTCCAAGCCCCCGGCGAAGCAGGGGGTTCGTGACAGCTTGTTCCCGCAATGCAAATTATTAATACGAGAGATGCTTGTCTATCTGGTAGGCCAGCTTGGCCACCGCCGCTGCCATGGGTGAGGTGGGCTTATGCAATATCAAGGGCACACCGCGCTGGATGGCCTGGGCTGCTGCCGGCTCGTAGGGAATCCGGGCCCGTAGGGGACGTTTCAGCGCTTTTTCCACCATCTGCGCCGGCAGGGCCGGTTGCGGTGTGTGCTGATTGAGCACAAGCCATAGATTGTTCTCCTCGTGGCCGAGGGCGGCTAACGCGGGCAGGCTGGTTATTGTGGTCTGCAGGGCCTGAACTTCCGCGGCGACGACGATCACCACCAGGTCGGACGCGGTGAGCAAGGCTTTAGTCGCTTCATCGAACGTGGAAGCAGCATCGGCCACGGTGTAGGGAAAGCCGCTCTTGAGCAACGAGACAGTGTGTCTCACCGTGGGCCCACTGCCGGCCGGGGGCATCATCGGCTGTGGAGGAGCGGCCAGGATGCGTATGCCGGCACTATGGCGCACCAGGCATTTCTCCACGGTTTCCCTGGCAGGCTCTGGGCCCTGGGCCAGCAGGTTGGCCAGAGTGAGCTGAGGCTGCAAGTTCAGCATCAACGCCACGTGCCCGGCCAGCGCATTCATATCCAAGAGGGAGACTTCATCCTTGCGCAGGTGGGCGAAGGCCACGGCTAGGTTCACCGCCAACGAGGTGACGCCTACGCCGCCCCGCAGACTGAACACGGTGACCACTCGCCCCCGGCGTGGAGCTTCCGCGGCAGCGCGCGGTCGGGCCAGCACTTCGCGGGCCAGCGTGATGAGCTCATCGGGCATGACGGGTTTGACCAGGTACTCGTCGGCCCCGGCCTCCAGGGCAGCTTGCCGGTCTACAGCTTGTGCCCGGGCGGTGAGCACGATGATGGCCGTGTTGGCCGTGCGGGGGTCGGCCCGCAGGCGGCGGCAGACCTCGTAACCGTCCAGGTCGGGCATCATCACGTCCACGATGGCTAAATCGGGCGGGTGGGCCCTGGCTTGCTCCAGCCCGGTCTCCCCATCTCCGGCCAGCATGACGTCGAATCCGGCCTGGCCCATGGCGAAATCCAGCAGTTTAAGGACGCTGGCATCGTCGTCAATAATCAGTACAGTGGGCATGATTACCTCCGCTCTTGTGCTCAGCTCTGCGGGGGCAGAAGCCGGTCACTCACTCTACCTGCTCAGGTTTCTCGCCAGCGCAGAACATAGTGATGAGCAGGCGGTTGACTAAAAATGCCTCACCGCTGAAGGTGTTGTCGGGATAGTTGGCCACCCTGGCTACGGGCTGGACCAGGATGACGAAGTCATCCACGTTGGTGACCAGGAACGAGTGCAGGTCCAATTTTCCGGCGGTGCGCACCTTGCCGTGCACCTCAAAAGCCGGGAGGGTCAGGAACACGTCGTACAGGAACTTACCGCCAAAGCGATAGGCTCTTTGCCCAGAAGGGCGGCTCTCCTCCAGCGGAGCAATGGCGAAGGAGATAGCGTTTTTGCGCAGCAGGGCCACGTGGCGACTACCCACGATGTAGCCGGGCTGACTTATCCGGGAGATGTAGGCGTCGAACACCTCGATGTATGAGAGGCGCTTGTCGTTGAGAATGTCGTTCACCGTGCGCGTGCGCACATTTATCTGGGCTGAAACGCGATAGTCCCCGGTGAAGAAGTCCACTGTGGCGTAGCCCCTTGGCCCGGCGCTGACGAGTGTTTGTCTCACCCTAAACCTCCTCGTGTAATTGGTGTGAAGGCGTAGCGGCCGACCGCTGCTGCGCCCTGTGTGAAATCGAAGGGCTGCGCCCTGTGTGAAATCGAAGGGCTGCGCCCTGAGCGGAGACGAAGGGTGTCGGCCTACGGCGGACAGGGCCTGTCCTGAGCTCCGCCGAAGGGCCTGTCCTGAGTTCTGGCGAAGGACCGTCCGCCGCTACGTCACGTATCATACCTCATACCTCGCTTGCTCCCGCGGTATTCCATTGTTCAGGCCACGATGACCACTTCCTCGCTGGTCACTTCCTGCACCGTCCCGCTAATGGAAGCGTGCACCCTGGCTCCCAGTTTCCCTTCCGGGATTTCGCCGATCAGGTCGCCGACGGATACCCGGTCACCGGCGCGTACCACTGCCCGGGCCGATGCGCCGATGTGCTGTCGCAACGGGATGACCACTCGCTGAGGCTGGTAAGTGCCAGGGTCCAGAGGACACTCAAATCCGGCGTATTTGGTCAGTCCCAGGCGCGCGGTCAGGCGCTGGGTGGGCACGCGGCGGAACTCGCGAAAGGGATGAGGGGTCAGATCGGTTCGCTTGTGGATGTCGTTGCGCCATCCTTGTGCAGCTAACTGTTTTTTCACCTCTTTGTAGTAAGCGCAGGGCGAGAGTTCCAATGGACAGGCATAGGCTTCGCACAGGCGACACTCGCAGCACAGGACGGCAGCGGTGACGTTGAAAGGCAAAGCCGTAAGGCCGTAATTGATGGTGCGCATGATCTTGTGGGGTTCCAGGTCATGCCCCAACAAGTAGCGCGGGCACAGGTCGGTGCAATCGCGGCACTGATCACAGGTGGAACGTCCCCGTTTGACCCACGAGCCCAGGGGCCGACTGAGGGCGCGCACGGTAGCGTTGTCGGGCGGCAGGACGATGATGCCGCTGGTGGTTTTGGTCACCGGCTCGTCCAGGGAGCGGGCCAGGCGGCCCATCATCGGCCCCCCTAGCACGATGGAGGATGTGAAGTCCTCGAAGGTCGCGCCCCCTGCCCACTGGATTACCTGACCTATGGGCGTGCCGATAGGCACCTGCAGCGTTTTGGGCTGGCTCACCTCGCCGGTCACGGTGAGCAGGCGGTGGGTCACGGGTTTGTCCTGCTGGGCCCGGGCGATGTTGACCAGAGTGCCCACATTCTGCACGATGCAGCCCACATGAAGGGGCAGACCGGTCTCCGGCACCATTCTCCCCGTCACGTCGTAGACCAGCACGAATTCGTCGCCGGCCGGGTAATAGTTTTCCAGATGATAGAAGTGTATGTTGTCCGCGCCTTGCCGCTTCAGGGTGGCTTGCAAAGCAGCGGTCGCGGTTCGATATTTTCGTTTCAGGGCGATGAACCCCTGCCGAGCGCCGCTGGCCTGCATCACCAGTCGCAGGCCTGCCACGACCTCATCCGGATAGGTGGCCATCAGGTGCTGGTCGCAGTGCAGCAAGGGCTCGCACTCCGCGCCGTTGGCGATGACCGTATCCACGCGGGCGGCAATTTTGACGTGGGTGGGGAATCCCGCCCCTCCCGCGCCGACCACGCCGGCTACTTTCACTTTTTCCGCGATTCGATTAGACATTCGGCTTCACTCGCTGCTTGGCGATTATGTCAGCGGGTGGGGCTGAGCCACTCCGCACCTTGAACCCGAAACCCGAAACCCAAAACCTCACTCTCCCCAGTCCAGGTCATCCTCCTCCTGGAAATGGGAGATGGCACCGGGGTCCTGCGCCAGGTTCAGAGCCTCCAGGTAGGCCTCATCGGAATAGTAGCAGAGGGCCCCCAGGGCGTCGGAGAACTCGTTATAGTCCAGTTTCTCGCGAGGCAGCTCGACGGAGAGGACGATGTCGCCGTCCTTGTCCACGCCGAATTTGGCCATGTTGATCTCGTGGTTCAGGCGCAGCAGGTGTTCGTATAGCTTGTGCTTGCACGTCTCATCCTTGGGAGCCACGACGAAGGGCACGATGGTGAAATAGACCCAGTTTTTCGACAGGCGAATGTAGATGATGAAGCTGGAAACATCGCCGCGGAAACCGGTCCGGAAGGTGGTATCATCCAGGCGCTGGTATGACCACCCATATTGCTCGAAATATTGCTCGATGGTTTCTGCTGTGACTGACATCTCAGACCTCCCTGGTGAAGTGAATTTGCCCCTCTTGGAGAGTGACTTTTACCTGGGTGACGCCGGCCCATTCCGGCTTGTACGTCTCCGCGGCCAGGGGTTCGAGCACTTCTTTCTGGATGGTACGCTCCAGGTGGCGGCCTCCCAGTCGCGCGTCGAAACCACGGCTGACCACGAAATCTATCACCGTGTCATCGAAAGTGACGGCGATGCCCTGTTCCGCGAAACGGGCGCGGACAATGCGGTCCAATTTCAGGCGGACGATGGCTCGCACATCGGTCTCGCTCAGGGGGTGAAAGACTACGATTTCGTCAATGCGGGCCAGGAATTCAGAGGGCAGGCGTTTGTGCAATTCGGTCAGGACCGCTTCTTCCAATTGTTCGAGAGGAGGTTCCTCCGCTGTGCCAAAGCCCAGGCGGCGCTTGAACCACATTTCGTTGCCCAGATTGCTGGTCATGATCACCGTGGCATCGCTGAAGTACACCGTCCGCCCCTGGGCGTCGGTCAATCGCCCGTCATCAAAGACCTGCAAGAACAGGTTAAGGACAGCGGGATGTGCTTTTTCTATTTCGTCCAAGAGAATGACGCAGAAGGGTTGGCTGCGTACTTGTTCGGTCAGTTGGCCTCCCTCGCTGTAGCCCACGTAACCGGGCGGTGAGCCGATAAGCCGGGAGACGGTGAAGTCGGCAGAGTACTCGGACATGTCCAGGCGGATCAGGCGCTCCTCATCACCGAAAAGGAACTCGGTGACGGCTTTGGCCAGCTCGGTTTTGCCCACTCCCGTCGGCCCGACGAAGAGGAAGACGCCGTCCGGCCGGGCGGGCTCGATGTCCAGGCGGCGCTTGGTGAGGCGCAAAAGGCTGGCGACGGTGTCCACGGCTTCGTCCTGACCGATCACTCGCTGTTTGAGAATCTCTTCCATGTGCAGGTAGCGGTCCATCTCGGTCTCGTCGAGTTGCTCCAGGGGGATGCCGGTTATATCGGCCAGCACGGAAAGTAGAGTGCTTTCCTCCAGGATGGAATTTTCACCCCCGACCAGCATTTGGCGCGCCGCGCCCCGTTCCAGTAAATCAATGGCCTTGTCGGGGAAGTAGCGGTTTTTGAGGTATTGTTTGGCCAGTTCATACACCCGGGGCAGAAGCTTGGGGGAGATAATCACCCCGAAATGGTCCTCGAAACGAGGGCGCAGGCTCTCCAGGATGTTCAGCGTGACCTCGCGCGGTGGTTCCTCCACGCGCACAGGCTGGAAGCGACGGGCCAGAGCGCCGTCCTTTTCTACGTACTTGCGGTAGTCATGGGTGGTGGTCGCACCGACGCAGGTGATCTCTCCGCGGGCCAGGGCCGGTTTGAGGATGGTGGCCGCGTCTTGTAAGCCGGGCATGCCTCCCGCGCCGACAAGGGCGTGAACTTCGTCTATGAAGACGATAATGTTGCCCGCCTGCTGCACTTCTTTGACGATGGCCTGGAGCCGTCTCTCGAATTCGCCCACTACGCTGGCGCCGGCGGTGAGGGAGGAGATACTCAACTCGACGAGGCGTTTATCCTGCAAAGGAGGGGGCACTTCGCCGGCCACGATCTTTTGTGCCAGGCCCTCGGCTAAGGCGGTCTTGCCGGTCCCCGGTTCGCCGACCAGGATGGGGTTGCGCTTTTTCTGGCGGCAGAGGATTTCCATCATGCCGGTCAGCTCCCGCTCGCGGCCCAACACCGGGTACAGTTTGCCCTGGCGGGCCAGGGCGGTCAGGTCACGGGCGTATCTATCGAGGGTAGGGGTGGGGCTGGTGCTGGTGCTTTCTGGGACCGGGACGCGCTGTTTTTCCACCGGCTTGACCGGTGAGGTCTGGATTTTGGCCAGGAACTGCTCGGTAGGCACGCCCAGTTCGCTGAGCAGCTTGGTCAGGTCTTCATCCACTTGCAGCAGGGCAATGAGCAGGTGTACAGGGCTGACGGCCTGACCCTGAGCCAGCGCATTGCTCTGCTGCAAGGCCGCTTTGAGGCGTTTGGTCACTTTCAAGCGGGGAGGGCTGGGGGCCTGTCCCTGCCCCAGTGCCGACTCTACGGCCGTGGCCAGTTGATCCGCGTTCACGTTGAAAGCTTGCAAGGCCTCTTCGATAAGCGCTCGCTGCTCGCGGAGCAGACCCAGCAGG
Source organism: Anaerolineae bacterium (assembly GCA_014360845.1). Lineage (GTDB taxonomy): Bacteria > Chloroflexota > Anaerolineae > JACIWR01 > JACIWR01 > JACIWR01. Next base: position 168 of record JACIWR010000111.1, on the reverse strand, counting down.
AGATGCCCGGTATCCAGGCGGGCGTTTTGCAGGCGGCGCGCCTCCTGCTTGGCGGTGTCGAAACATCTTTGAGATTTGGGAGAGAGTTTTTCTAGCATTATACAATCCGAAAGGCATCTACCAGCACGCAACGTCGTACCCGGCTGAAGCTTCTGGCGCTGGTCAGGC
>JACIWR010000110.1 GCA_014360845.1 Anaerolineae bacterium | reverse complement strand
GAGTCCCGCATCCTTCGACTCCGCTGCGCTCCGCTCAGGATGCTTTCTCTTGCCATGAGGCCGTTCCTTTGCACCCTGTGCGGCGATACTCGGTCCAAACTGTCGGGTGGCTAGCACGGCTATTGGGAACCGCTGAGTATCCTGAACCTTTCTCGAATGCGGACATCTATCTCCGGCGGGATGGGTTGAGGGCGATGAGTGGACAAAATCTCTTTAGCTCGTTGGCGAGCTCGCTCCCTGGCATCAAGAGCGCCGGTGATTTGCCACTCCTCTCGCGACCTCCTATCGGCGATGGAGGGATAGAAATACTCGCTCCGCATGTGCCGGATGGTGTGCTTCTCGGCCAGGAAGTGGCCGCCAGGTCCCACCCGGTCAATGACTTCCACGGCCAGAGTCTCGTCGTTGACCTCGATGCCGCGCACCGCACGCATCGCCATCCCCAAAATCTCATTGTCAATAACGTACTGCTCGTAGGCCACCGCCCGCATGGATTCTAACATCCCCGCCGCGTGGTGGATGAAGTTAGCACCGACCAGAGCCGCTTGCAGGACGGAGAAAGCTTTCTCATAGCCGGCCTGGATATCGGGCTCTTTGCTGTCGGTCAGACCCGCCGAATTGTAGAGAGGCAACTCATAAAATTGGGCCAACTGGGCCGCAGCCGCGTTGAGCATTCCAAACTCGACCCCTCCGCCCACGTAAGAGCCCGTGCGCATATCGGCCATGGAGGGGACAGCGCCGTAGAGAAGCGGAGCCCCAGGACTCAGCAATTGAGCGAAGACGACTCCCGCCAGCTCCTCAGCGTTGATCTGGACCAGTGTCCCGGCCAGCGTCACCGGCGAGGTAGAGCCGGCCATCGGAGCGGAGCCGAGTACCACCGGGATGCGGCGGCGTACCACCTCGGCCAGGACCTGGGTCGTCTCGGTGGCGAAGTGCAAGGGGCTGATCATCCAACTGGTGATGAAAGAAATAATGGGCCTCTCGCGCAGCGCCTCCTCACTTCCCGCGATGAGGGAGGCCATTTCGATGACTTCCCGGGCCGAAGACACACTGTAAGCCGAAGCCATCACGTGCTTGGTGGTATTGGTCAGAGCGGCGTAATACTTGTTGACATCCAGCAGCGCCTGGGGCACGTCCTGAGCCACGACCGGCCTGAGGTAGAAATGGATGTTTTCCAGGGCATCCACCAGACGGGCGATGTCGGCCACGTCCTGCAGGCGAGCTGGACGAGCCTCTTGGGTGTCCAGGTCCACAACGGTGAGGGCGGCTCCCCCCGTGCCCAGATACACCCGCCTGTCCTCGAGAACAAGATCATGCTTCTCCTCCCGGCCACAGAGGACCACTCGCGAGGGCGCTCGGTCTACAGCGTCCTCCACCAGGGCGCGGGGTATGCGCACGATGTTGCCGTCCACTTCGGCTCCGGCGGAGCGGAAAAGCTCCAGCGCTTCCGCCAGCTCGACCTTGACGCCCGTCCTCTCCAGCACCGTGAGGGAAGCTTCGTGGATGCGCTGCACATCCGCCTCGCTCAGGGGCCTATATTGCCCGCCGATAAACCCTTTCCCCACAGGTTCTCCACGCATGGGGCCTACTCCACCAACTTGCGAGCCATTTCCACCGCGGTGGCTGCGTCGGGAGCATAAGCGTCGGCGCCAATCTGCTCGGCGTAGGCTGCTGTCACCGGCGCACCGCCGACCATTACCTTCACCTTATCGCGCACCCCGGCCTGCTCCAGCGCCTCGATGACGGTTTTCATGGCCGGCATGGTTGTCGTCAGCAACGCCGACATGCCCAGGATATGAGGTTTATGCTCCTTCACCGCCGCCACGAAGGTCTCGGCCTTGACATCAACACCCAGGTCTACGACCTGAAATCCAGCGCCTTCCAGCATCATCCGCACCAGGTTTTTGCCGATGTCGTGCAGGTCACCGGCCACGGTGCCGATGAGATATGTCCCCGCGCTGTGTACATCACTCTCGGCCAGCAGAGGGCGTAAGACATCCATCCCTGCCTGCATCGCCCGGGCAGCGACCAGCACCTCCGGCACGAACAGGTCTCCGGCTTTAAAGTCCCGCCCGACCCGGTCCATGCCAAAGATTAACCCGTCCGCCAGAATCTCCTCCGGGGAGAAGCCCTGCTCCAGCGCCTCCTGAGTTAACGCGGCGACCACATCTTCCTCACCTTCGTACAGGTTCGCTGCAATCTTCTGCAAAATTTCCGACATTTGTGACTGCCTCCTTGATTTTCTTCGCAACCTACCTGTCCGCGCAGGTTGAAAAGCCTGCGCCCCTTTCGACCTCGCGGAGTTGTTTCGATACTTTCGATCGTGCGGAGTTGAACTCCGCGCGATCGAAGAGATAGGTCGGGTTGGCAACCCGACCTACGAGTCCAAGGCGACTGTCCCTCATTTCTCACGCGCCTCGGCCTCCATCAGAATCGCCTCGATCTCCTCTGCCACGCCACGGGGCAAAGGCGGTGGTGTGTGAGTAGCCAATATCTCCCGCAGCCGCGCCCGGATGCGGTCTGGCATCCCCAGCGAACCGGCAGCCTCCCAGTTCTCCCACGGCTCGCGATCCCACAGAGTGGGATGCCAGATTTCAGCCCGGCAGCGCCGTGCCGTCTCCCTGGCCGACATGAATTCCCCACCCGGGCCAACCTGGTCAATCAGGTCGAGCATCAGGGTATCGGCGTTGACCTCAATGCCGCGCATAATCCGCTTAACCATGGCGATGACCTCATCGCTCATCACCAACAATTCCAGAGAACCGATGTCAGCCCCATCGAGGAAGCCCACGTCGTGAACCAGCGCCGTCCTGCTCAGGGCAGAAAGCAGCACCTGCACAGTGCTCTCGATAGCTGCCTGCAAGTCGAGGACTTTGGCCTCAGAAGCACCGGCCGTGCCCATGAAGGGCACACCAAGGTAACGGCAGATGTCGGCCATGGCCGCGCTGTACAGGCTCATCTCCGGTCCGCCGTAAGCGGGTCGGGCCGTACGCAAGTCCATTGCCTGGGGTACGGCTCCAAGGCATACCGCCGCGCCTCGCTTCTGAAGTTGAAGAATGGCCAAACCACTCAAGGCCCCGGCCAGAGAAATGACCAGAGTACCCGCCCCGGTCACCGGCGCAGTGGCCCCCGCAGTACCACCGCCAAGATAGACGACGGGAATGCCGTGCTCGACGGCCCAGAGCACATTGCACAGGTCTTCCTCAGTGTGCACCAGGGGGGCCTGAAAGGTGGCGAAGAGGGCGAAAAAAGGACGCTGGCGGAGAACCTCCTCACGCCCGGCGACGGCCAGGGCGATTCGGTAGATGTCGAGGACATTCTGAAGCGAGTAGGCCCAGGGCAGGACGGGCTTACCGGTGTTGGCAACCATCTCGGCGAACTCGTAGACCGGGGCCAGAGTGGGGGTTACATCGCTCATCAACCCCAGCCCCATCGCGTAATCAATGTTCTCCAGAGCGTCACACACGAGGGCTGTCAGTCCGGGGTCACCCCGGCGGGTTGGGCGTCGCTCGCCGGTCTCCGGGTCCACGAAGTAGGTACAGGTGGGACCGGGGCCGAAGTAGACACAGCCCGGTGCAATGTCCAACCGATGCTCACCATCCCGACCCCACAGGGTAAAAGAGCGAGGCACGGCGGCAACGGCATCCTGGATAACAGGCGGGGGAATGCGCACGCGCGCGCCGTCCACACGGGCACCGGCGGCGGCCAGCAATTCACGGGCCGTGGCGTTACGTATCTCGACGCCGGTACGCTTCAAGCACTCCAGCGTGGCCAGATACACTTCCTCAATCTGCCGATCCGACAAAACGCGGAATTGGGGCATCTGCTGGATGGAATCGTTGATGCTCATGGGCTTCTTATCCGCCGGCTCCTACACCTCGCGCACATCCACGATTTGCTGGCCTTCGACTTTCTCCAACGCGGCAACTACTGCTTCCCTGGGGGCATCCCGAATTTTGACGACCGCATCCCATTTCGCCGGGTCATGAGGAGAAGGAACACCACCACAGGCGAGGATGCCCCATCCCTGGGCACTGATAGCGCTGACCAGCTTGGCCAGCTCCCCCGACACGTTTGGCATGCGCACCGTGACCCGCACGCCGGGCAAACGAGTGGCCATCATCTCCATCAACTGGGCCAGCAGGTCTATCTCGGTGATGATGCCTATGACGATGCCATCCTCCAGCACAGGCAGACAGCCGATCTTGTTCTCTACCATGATGCGGGCCGCCTCTTCGATGGTGGCGTTCTTGTCCACGGAGATGACATCCTTCGCTTTAACCATCACATCGCCAACGGTCAGATTGGACAAAAAGCGAGTGATCTCCCACACGTTCAGACTGCCCAGCTTGGCCGGATGGACCAGTAGCGTCTGTCGGGTGACCAAACCCAACAACCGTTTCCCTTTTCCAACGATGGGCAGATGGCGAATTTTGTTCTCCCCCATGAAGCGCTGGGCCTCGACGACTGACATCGTCGGCTGCCCCATCAGCGGATGTTTTGTCATATAATCTTTGACCAGCATAGTTATCCCTCCCCCGATGTCACTTGACCGTCACGACCGGCTCGATCCGACGCAATTCCTCCAGCGGGATGTGGCAGTAGATCCGATGTTCGGCGGTGACGTGCTGGCAAGGGGGTATTTCCCTCTCGCATATCTCGCCGATCTTGCGCGGGCAGCGGGTGTGGAAACGGCAACCACTGGGCGGATGCAGCGCGCTGGGCACTGTGCCGCTGAGACGGATGCGCTTCTGGTCGGCTGAAGGATCGGGGATGGGCACCGCCGAAAGGAGCGCCTCAGTGTAAGGATGATATGGTGGGGCGTAGATGGCCTCGGCCGGCCCGATTTCGCAAATCTTCCCCAGATACATCACGGCCACGAAGTCAGAGAAGAAGCGCACCACACTCAGGTCATGGGCGATGAAGAGCATCGTGGTGCCGTATTTCTGCTGAATCTCCAGCAGCAAATTCAGTACCGCTGCCTGTACCGAAACGTCAAGAGAGGACACCGGCTCATCACATAACACCAGATTGGGACGAGCGGCGAAGGCGCGGGCGATACCCACGCGCTGTTTCTCGCCCCCGCTGAGCTGGCGGGGCAAGCGGTCATAATAGCTCGCGTCCAACTTCACCGCTTCTAGCAGGCGAATGACCTCGTCTCGCACCTGGTGGCGTGGTACTCCTCTGAAACGGCGCAGCGGACGCCCGATTTGATATCCCACGGAGAAAGAGGGGTTCATGGTCGAATCGGGGTTCTGAAAGACCATCTGCAACTCTTTGATGAGGGACAGGTCGCGCTTCGAGACGGGCACGGAGATGTCGAAGCCCATGAACTCCACTCGGCCGTCGGTGAGCGGTTCCAGACCGACGATGGTCTTGGCCAGGGTACTCTTGCCACAGCCCGATTCGCCGACAACGCCCAGGGTACACCCCCTGGGCACTTCCAGGCTGACGTCATCAACTGCCTTGACGTAGCGAGCCTGCCCCAGGCCCAAGAGGGACGCCAGCGACTTCCTCTCCTGCTCGTAGTAGGTCTTGACCTGCTGCAAACGCAAGATTGGCTCTGCCACCTCTGGTTTGCGCGCCGCCAGCGCTGCCAGATCGGGAATCAGGTCCTGCGGCGGTTGCCACTTCTGGGCGGCGATCTCCTCGGCGAAGTGACAGCGAGCGAAGTGTCCCGGCGCGACCTCGCGCAGTTCAGGATGGGCTTGCTGACACTGTGGGCGGGCGTAGTCGCAGCGCGGCTCGAAAATACAGCCCGGCGGCAGCTCGGCTGGCGAAGGCACTCGCCCACGAATGGGATAGAGATAGCTCGATTCCTTGCTCAACCCCAGTTTAGGCACGCAGCGCATGAGCCCCTGGGTATAGGGATGCAGGGGATTCAAAAACACCTCCTCCACTGCGGCCCGTTCCACCATCTCCCCGGCGTACATCACCCCCACCAGGTCGGAGACGCGGGCAATGACCCCCAGGTTATGACTGATATACATGATGGCCGTGTCGAACTCACGCCGCAGTTCGTCAATCAAATCCAACACGGCGGCCTCGACGGTCACATCCAGAGCCGTGGTCGGCTCATCCATGATGAGCAGTGCCGGATTGTTGAGCAAAGCCATAGCGATAACCACCCGCTGCTGCTGTCCCCCGGAAAGTTGATGGGGATAGCGCAACATCACCGCCTCGGGATCGGGCATGTAGACTCGCTTCAGCATGTCAATGCACTTCTCGTAGGCAGCCTTCTTACTGAGATTGCGGTGCACGATGAGCACCTCACTCAACTGATCGCCGATGCGCAGGCTGGGGTTGAGAGCAGACATAGGGTCCTGATAAACCATGGCAATCTGATCGCCCCGCAGACGACGTAGCTCCTCCTCCCCTCGCCCGCGCAGCTCCTGCCCCTGGAACAGGATGCTACCGCCTACAATTCTGCCATTGCGCCCCAGGAAGTTGACAATACTGAAGGCGACAGTGCTCTTGCCGCAGCCCGATTCGCCGACGATGCCGTGGGTTTCGCCGCGACGAATCTCAAAGGAGACATCACGCACCGCTGGCACGTCCCCCTTGCGGGTCTCGTATGAGATGGCCAGGTTTTCTACCTTCAGGATGGGTGTCTTGATTCGATAGTCCATATCTGTAATCTGCTCGAAATCTACCCTCATGCCCCGTTTTCTCCTCCGGTATGCACTCCTCCACCGCCATCCGCCATCCGCCATCCGCCATCAGCCATCCGCCATCCGCCAACTACTGATACCGCATCGTCTCCTCGCGCAAGCCATCGGCGAAGAGATTGAGGCCCACCACCAGGGATGAAATAGCCAAAGAAGGCCACAGAACAGCCCAGGGATTAGACCAGATGTAACGACGTCCCGCGCAAACCATGCTGCCCCAATCGGGCGCTGGCGGTGGCAGGCCCAACCCCAGGAAACCCAGCGTGCCAATGGCGAAGACCGCATAGCCCACCCGCAGCATGGCATCCACAATAATCGGGCCGCGAGCATTGGGCAGAATTTCCACCCACATGATGTAGAAGGGACTTTCGCCCCGCAACTGGGCGGCGGCGATATAGTCCCGCGTGCGAATGTCCATGGTCAGACTGCGCACCAGGCGGGCGATGCCGGGCGCGCCGGCAATGGTGATGGCGATGACCACATTTGTGGCCGAAGCGCCCACGGCAGCGATGATGATCAGGTAAAGCAAAACGGCGGGAAAAGCCATCATGGCATCGAGAAGACGCATCACCACCTCATCTATCAGCCCGCCAAAGTAGCCGGCCAATAACCCCAGCGTAGTGCCCACGGCCAAAGAACACAGAACCGAAAGAGGAGCCAGGACCAGAATAAGCCGGCTGCCGTAGACCAGGCGAGACCACAGATCCCGCCCCAGATGATCGGTCCCCAGCGGATGCCCTGCCGACGGCCCTAAATTCATGGCGTCAGCATCCTGTTCTCGCGGACTGTAGGGGGTGAGGAAGGGAGCGAAGATAGCTACCAGAACCCAGAAGAGGACTAATGCCAGCCCGACGAGCGCCACTTTGGAGGCCAGCAGAGGAGCCAGCGCATCCCGCAGACGTAGCCAAAACGAAGGGCGGGCAGAAATACTGGGCATAACTTTCTCGCTCACGGCCATGACACTATCCCTTTCTACGTGAAACGTAAAGCGTGAAACGTAAAACGTGAGGCCTGGTTCACGTTTCATGTTTTACGTTTCACTCACGCATACCGGATCCTCGGATTCAAAAACGTATAGATGATATCGGCTACCAACTGCGTTCCCACGGCCAGCATCACCATCACCATCGCCCCTGCTTCGATGGCGAAGACATCCTTGTACAACGCAGCATCCAGCAAATATCGGCCCAGACCTGGGAATCCGAAAATGGCTTCCACCACCACAATGCCGCCCATCAACCAGTTGACATGAAGCATGATAACCGTGATGGGAGCCATCAAAGCGTTTCGTATGGCGTGCTTGAAGACGATGCGCCAATAGGGCAATCCCTTGAGAAAAGCGGTGCGGATGTAAGAGGCGTTCATCACCTCGACCATGCTGGCGCGCGTGATGCGCAGTACGTAACCCAGCTCGATCAGCGTGAGCGTCATCACCGGCAATATCAGCATTTTGGGGTTTTCGAAGGCCGCCCGCTCGCTGGCGAAGACGGTAGCGCCGGGCAACCACTTCAACCAAACGGCGAAAATCAAGATCAGAAAAATTCCGGTAGCGAAGTTCGGAGTGGCCGTGGTCGCCAGGCCCCCCACAGAAAGAATGCGATCCAGGGCCTTACCCTCATTGAGGCCCGCCAGCAGCCCCAGCACCAGCGCCAAAGGCATGACGATCACGAAAGCAATAGCCGCCAGGAGAATCGAGTTCTGCAGCCGCCGCAGAAGGGCGTCGCCCACAGGACGGCCGGTTTTCACAGATTCCCCCGGATCGCCGCGCAAGAGCCCCTTCTGCAAAGGGATGTACTCCCTGGCCCCACCCGGCTGCTCCACCCACCAGCCTGCCGCTTTTGCACGCATCCAATACGTCTGCCCGCCGCCCTTCTCCCACATGACGGCACGGTTATGGGTATCTACTCCCCAGAAAGTGCTGATACCGGCTTCGTCCGTCTGCCATCGCTCGTTATCCAAAGACTCCTGAACGGTGCCATCCGGTTGGAGCCGCAAAGCGATTAAATCCTCTCCGTCTAATTTCCAGCGCACCAGGGTACCATCGGGCTCCACAGCCCACCACTCGTAAAACTCCGTATCCGGCTTCTTAATCCGCCGCAGGGGCATGCCTATCAGCCGTTCCGCCCGCCAATCACTGCCCACCAGCCAGGTGATGTAACGAATATGCAACGGCTGGTCCAGTCCCAATTGAGCCAAGAAAGATGCCTCCTGCTCCGGCGTGGCGAAAGGCCCCAGGATGTTACGCGCGATATTGCCGGGCGCGATCTCGCTGATGGCGAAGATAGCTATGGAAACGATAAACATCGTCAAAAGCATGAAACCCAGACGTCGAATGATAAACTTGACCATGACCAATCCTCTGCTTGAACCTCTACGCGCTGCCGTGAACCGGCGGCACCGGGAAGGCCCCGCTCCGCCGGATGTCGCCCTCACCGTCGGCCTGCAACGGGGGCAGGCCACAACAGCCACCGTAGCCTGCCCCTGCCAGGCCGGACGCCCCCTCACCAGCGAATTTCAGGAGAGGATCAGGCTTTCAGCCAAACCTCGTTGAAGAGATCGTACTGGGTGGGGTGTCCCTTGAAGTCCTGCACTTTCTTGTGCGCGATGCTCCACACATTGCGCCAGTAGGGGATACCGACGGAACCGCGCTCGTACTGGATCTCCTCCAGCTTACACATGATCTTGCGCCGCTCCTCCACGTCCAGAGTCCCCTCCGCCTCCTTGAGCAGATTGGTGAACTCCTCATCGCACCAGCGGGTCTCGTTCCAGGGCACCGGTTTACCCTCGTCATCGCAGATGTAAGCCAGAGTCAGAACCATCGTCCCCAGCGGGCGGTGTGTCCAGGGAGTGATGCCCAGATCGCACTCGGTCCAGATGTCCCAGTAAGCCGAGGTGGGCATGGTGTTGAGAACGATATTGAAGCCCGCCGGAGCGGCGTCCTCTTTCAAAATCTCCGCGTAGGCGACGACATCTGCCCAGTCAGAACACACAGCACACTCGACTGTGAGCCCCTCGGAGTAACCTGCCTCGGCCAGAAGAGCCTTGGCCCGCTCTGGGTCGTACTTGGGAACCGCTCTCTCGCAGTATTCCGGATGAATGGGCGCCACATGGAAGTCCGCACCGGGCAGCCCCTCGCCGAAGTGCGCCAGCTTCAAGATCTTCTCGTGATCCTGACACAGCTTCAACGCCATGCGCACCCGGTTGTCGGTCCAGGGCTCCTTGTCCACCCGCATACGCAGAACCCGGGTCATAGCCGTCGGCGTGCCGACCACCTGCAAGTTCGGATCGTCCTTCAGGGCCAGGAAGTGCTCTGTATCCGGCTCGCTGATGACGTCTACCTCGCCGGTTTGGATGGCCGCAATGTGGGCTGAGGCCTCACCGCCCAGATCAACGTAGATAATCTCGTCCAGGTAGGGCAATGGCTGACCATCGGCCCCCATCTGCCAGTAATCCGCACGCCGCTTCAGCACCACCCGCTCACCTTCGGAATATTCCTCCAGGGTGAAGGGGCCAGTGCCCACCGGCGCTTTGATGAAGTCGCCCTCAAAGGTGCGGTGGTTCATAATCTGAGCCGGATAGTGGAACAGATGCTCGGGCACGGCGATCTGCGGCGAGTCCAGGTGAAGCCGAACGGTGTAGTCATCCACTTTCTCAATGTTGGTGGGCTGCAGGTAAGACATGAGCCCCAGAATGGAAGAACCGACATCGGGGTCCAGCCAGTCCTTCATAGTGAAGACCACATCATCGGCGACGAAGTCATCCCCGTTGTTCCACTTGATCCCTTTGCGCAGGTAGAGGGTCCAGGTCTTGAGATCGTCACTGGCCTCCCACCTCTCCAACAGGTAGGGGCGGGTGATGTTGTTCTCATCGGTCAGCGTCAGGTATTCGGCCACGTGGCGCGTTGTGTTAGAGTTGGCCACCCAGGAGTAGCGGGCGGGGTGGTCAATGCGCCCCACATTGCCACGGATGCGCAATGTGCCACCGCGCTGAGGCCCGGCCGGTGTCGGCGTAGGTGGTACCGAGGTCGCCGTGGGGGTGGCGGGAGGTGATGTAGGCGTTGCCTTCGGGGCACAGGCGGCCAGGGCCTCAGCCGCCGTCAACGACATACCTAAGAGGGTTGCGTAACGCAGGAACTCCCGGCGGGACATCTTGCCCTGGCGTAGCTGCTCCTGCAACTCAGGGATCCATTTATGCTGCTTTCTCTCCATGACTTGCTTCTCCCTTCTTACCCTCCATGGGTAACGCTAAAAACCCACACTTGTTCTCACGCGCAAAACTTATTCGCTATGAATCACCCCCTCTCTACAAGCTGCGGCTCATGCCAGGATACCGGCTATCCTGAAAAAATTGATCAATACCTTACGCCCGTCGGCGTGTTCTTCTGTATAAAGTTCGGGATGAAATTGGGTACCGTAGAGTGGTTTGGTGGTGTGGCCAATAGCCTGAATTCGACACGCGGTGGTGGAGGCCAGTACTTCAAAACCCGGGGGGACTTCCTTAACTTCCCAATAATGATTTTCCCACAGCACTGGTTCTTCTCCGAGGCCATTGAAAAGGGGATGTGTTTGGAGGACACGTACAGGTGTAAAGCCCCATTCCTTGAAATAGCCCGGCGCAAAATCAGGACGGGGGTCATCTTCGTCGGCAGAGAGCCTCCGCATGGGGCCAAGAGGAGCTCCATACGCCATAGCAATGAGTTGACAACCGCCACAGAAGCCAAGGATTGGCCGATCAGCAGTGCGCAGAACCTGTTGCAGCTCGATTAGGGCTGTCTGACCATAATCAGCCCAGTCAGTCTCGTTGCCGCTGATGAGCAGAGCCTGGATACCCCACTCTTCAAGCCGTTGGCGCGTGACCCGCGAATAGTGTTGCACCAGGCAAGCCCGACCCGAGAGCTCTTCCAATTTCAGCTTGACATCCATGCACCTGGCAAGGTGAGTGAGCCTCTTCTCGGAATCTTGCAGGACTTTCTCGTGCTCAATATCTACGTAGCAAAGCATTTACGTTCCGTGCCTGAGAGAGCAAACTAACTGCCCGACACTTTCGGCGCCGAAGATCAGGGCCTC
>JACIWR010000011.1 GCA_014360845.1 Anaerolineae bacterium | reverse complement strand
CCGTTTCTCACTGACGGGTCTGTGGCCCGTCAGAGGCCGGTTACCGATGGGCTTCGTGTAAAGTAATGAGACTATGTCACAATCCCGGCAGAGAGTTTCTGCTCTCCTAGTATTGGCTTTGGCCGTCGTTTTGCTTGGGTGTCAGAGTGAAGTGATAGCCGGGGAGACGGCTTTGCCTCCGGCATCCATTCCATCGCCAACCCATACGCTCCCTCCCACCCCACAGCCGACGGCCAGCCCCTCACCCACGCCATCGCCCGTTCCTACCTCCACCTGGACCCCGACACCGGCTCCGTCGCCGCTGTTGGTCGCCAGTCATCCCATCGCCGATGATCAGGCCGTGCCCGCGACGGCTCCCCTGGTGTTGGTTTTCGACCAGCCCATGAACACCGCTTCTGTGGAGTCCGCCCTGCTCATCTCACCGCCGGTGGAGGGGAGTTTTAGTTGGCCGCAGCCGGAGCGCATGGTCTTCACCCCTGTAGCGTGGGCTGAGGATACGAGATACACCGTCACCCTGGGTATGGACGCATGCTCAACGGCGGGCCAGTCGCTGGACGCGCCGGTTGAAATCTCGTTTGCTACCGGCGGGGCAGGAGTTCCCATACCCATTTTGATGTACCACGCTCTGCTGGAGTTGGGGGATGACGCGACATCGGTGCAATTGGAGTGGACTACTTCACCGCAGAGCTTCGCCCGGCAGATGGACTACCTGGCCCAGGCCGGGTATGTGACCATTGGCTTCGATGACCTGCTCGCTTACCTGGAGCTGGCCGAACCGCTCCCGCCGAAGCCGGTGCTTATCACCTTCGACGACGGGCACTACACTTTTCGCACTGAGGCCTGGCCAGTGCTGAAAGCTCATGGCTTCCGGGTCACTCTCTTTGTCCTGGCGGATTACACGGCTTATCCGGGTTATTTGAGTTGGGGGCAAATCGCGGAGCTGGCCGACGAGGGAGTAGTCATCGGATCGCACGGGCTGGACCACACCGCGCTGACCAAAGTGGATGCCGACGAGGTGCTCCGCCAGGTGCAAGGGTCCAAAGCGCTGATCGAGGAGCACGTGGAGCAGCCGGTAACTTTGCTCAGCTATCCTTATGGGGCCTATAGCGATACGGTGATCAGTATCCTGGCCCAGGCCGGATACCGGGCGGCCTGCACCATCAATCCCAGCTTCTATCAGCATCGCAATGATGCTTATCGTTTAAGTCGTATTCATCCTACTTACACTGATTCTCTCGAAGATTTTATCGCCCGCCTACCCTGAGCGGGGGCGGCGCTTCTCAACATCAAGGAGGTCACAACAAACATGAGATTCATCGGTCTGTTTCTGAAGGGCATGGTTGTCGGGGTTGCTAACGTCGTTCCCGGCGTCAGCACAGGCACATTTATGGTGATGCTGGGAATTTACGACGAATTGATAGAGGCGGTCGGAAACTTCTTTGCTAACAGAGATAGGATGAAGAGCTACCTGCTGTTTCTGACCCCTTTCGGCATTGGAGCCGCCGTCGGGACCCTGGCCTTTGCTAAACTGGCCACCTTTGTGCTGGATCGGTATCCAATACCGGCCCAATTCTTCTTCATAGGGCTTGTCTTGGGCAGCATTCCCAGCGTCATTAGGATACATTCTGACATGAAACCAGCAATCAACAGGGTGATCGCCTTTGCCGTGGGTCTCGGGCTCGCTATCTTGGTGGGTTTAGGGGCCAGAAGCGGGATGTTAGGGCAACTCTCTGCCAATCCCTTCTCTGTCATGGGCCTGCTCTATTTCGGGATCGTCGGTTTTTTCGCCGGAGGAGCGGTGATAACACCGGGTATGAGCGGTTCGTACATCTTCCTTCTGGCGGGTACATATGAACCTATTATGCAGGCTCTTGATTCTTTAACCCATCCCCCGATTCATTGGGGGGTGATTATCTCGGTAGCAGCTGGAGTAGGTGCGGGAGTCCTGGTTTGTTCCAAATTGATTGACCTGGCTCTGAAGCGGCAGCCGGCCGTGACCTTCTACACCATCCTGGGGCTGATCTGTGGCTCGTTTGTTGGTCTTTGGCCAGCGGACCTGGATCTTTCCGCCTCGTCTCTCGCCGGCATACTGACCTTTGCCGCCGGCCTCGCCATCGCCTATCTGCTCAGTAGATCGGGCGGAGACAAATCAACCCAGCCTGGACGTTAGCCAGTGGTGAGCTGTTGGCCAACTACTAACGGCCGGCGGCTGGCTAACGGCTATTTGGAGAAACGACGGAATGAGTCAACAGGAAAGAAGTATGGAATCAGTCCCCTTGGGGCGGAGTATGACTCAGCGTGGCTGGTTCGTGCTGCTGAGCTTGTACATGCTGGCTCTGCTGGGGCTTGGCCTGGTGTATGAGCCACTGGCAGCGGTCCCGCCCGGTTTGGTGCGCATCCTTCAGAGCCAGAGCGTGTTGCTCAGCGACTATCTGGAAATCGGGGGCATCGGCGCGGCGCTGGTGAACGCCGGGTTGGTGGGCATGGCCGGACTGCTGCTGTCTTATCTCAACGGCGTGCTCCTGTCGGGGCCGATCATCGCCGCGGTGTTCACCATGGCCGGCTTTGGTCTCTTCGGCAAGAACGTGTTGAATATCTGGCCCATCATTCTGGGAGTGGCCGTCTTCAGCCGGGTGGTCCGTCGTCCTTTCAAGAGCTACATCCTGGTGGCCATGTTCGGTACCGCTTTGGCTCCTCTGGTCAGTCAAGTTGCCTACGGCCTTGGCCTGGGACTGCTGCCCGGCCTGCTCTTCGGCCTGGCAACCGGCTTCTTGCTGCCGCCGTTGGCGGTGTATATGCTGCGCCTGCATCAGGGATTCAACATCTACAACGTAGGTCTGACCTGTGGTTTCCTGGGGCTTTTCATCGCCTCGCTGCTGGAAGGAGTGGGTTTGCAGGCTCCGCCCTCTCTCCATTGGTCTACACAGTACAGCGGCATATTGGGGATTTTTCTTTTGATCTATTCCTGCTCCATGCTCCTGGTGGGCCTCTATCTGTCCCGCAGCCTCGCTGGCCTGCGGAGTCTCATCCGTGAAGCCGGCACGCTGCCCACCGACTTTGTGGAGCTGCATGGCCCAGGGGTGACCCTGATCAACATGGGCCTGGTGGGGTTGATTGGCTGGGGCTATATCCTGCTGGTGGGCGGGGTTTTCAACGGGCCAACAATAGGTGGAGTGCTGACCATGGTGGGCTTCGCTGCTTTCGGCAAACACATCTTTAACGTCCCACCCCTCATGCTGGGCGTCTACCTGGGCAGCCGGTTGATGGTCTGGCAGCCGGCCCAGGCTGGTCCGTTGTTGGCGGCCCTCTTCGCCACCACTCTGGCTCCTCTCAGCGGCGCTTTCGGCCCCTTGCTGGGGATACTGGCTGGCGCCATACACCTGATGCTGGTCATGCGTACCGCCGCCTGGCACGGCGGCCTCAATCTGTACAACAACGGCTTCGCCGGTGGCCTGACCGCTACCCTTCTGGTGGGCATCATCGGTTGGTGGTCAAGTTGGAACGAGGACCGCCGCAAGGAAGGAGAACACGAGCAACATGATTAAGCAAAAGCGGAAGATCGTTAGTTTATTGGACGAACTCCTCTACTACGCGCTCCAGGCAGACCCCCAGAAAGTGGTGGTCACCATCGAAGACCAGGAGGGTGAGATCAGGATCACCGTGGAGGATGACGGAGCGCAGAGAAGCGAGGAGGAGTGCCGCCAGGCCGAATGTATCTTGAATGCCCCCTGCCGAAACGAGATGAAAGACTATTACAGCGGCCTGGCCGGAGAAGAGACCGTCGGTCTGGGCCGCCTGCAGGTTGTGGGGATGATGATTGATGGCGCTCGGGTAGAGCCTGGCGACAAAGGCACGCGGCTCAGCGTCTGGTGGGCACAGCAATAGAACCAGACGACCGCGTCTCAAAGCCAGAACAAACTTCTGTTAACGGGGGACCTTTATGATGACCTTGGCGTACGTCGCGCTGGCGGGCGTCATCCTCGTCTGTGCCATTGCTGCTGTCCTGTCGGAGAACTTGCTACGGGCGGCTGTCGCTTTGGGGGTGGGGAGCGCAGCTCTGGCTGTCCTTTTCTTCCTGCTCAACGCGCCTTACGCGGGTAGCTTTGAGCTAAGCGTGGGGGCCGGGTTGATCAGCGTTCTATTCATCATCGCTATCAGCCTGACCGAGTCAATGCAGGGGCAGCGCCGTGAACCGTGAACACTTGACCTGGATTGGTATCGTGGTGGCTTTGCTGGCCGTCAGCTTTCTGATCGGACGGCAAATCCTGTCTCCTGTCGAAGAGCGGCATCTTGAGCTTGTCGAAGGAGCCCGCCCTGAGCTTGTCGAAGGGTCGTTCCGGCAGTGGTTTTGGGTAAGCCGTAGCCTGGACCTGGCCGTGCAGGTGGGGCTGATTTTCGTCGGCGCGCTGGGCATTGCTGCCCTGTTGCCTAGGGGCAGGGAGGAGTGAGTATGGGGATGCTCTGGCAACTGGACACGCTCAACACTGCGCTGACCGGGTTACTGTTTTTTATCGGGCTGTTTTGCCTGCTCACCCGGCGCAACATCATCAAGCAGGTGATAGGGCTCAAGATCATGCTCCAGGGCGTCACGCTAAGCCTGATACACGCTGGACACCTACGAGGGGACACGCGCTTCGCTGAGACGATGGTCATCTCGGCTCTGGTGGTCGAGACCATCGTCGTCGCCATCGCCCTGGCGCTGATCGTGAATGTCTTCCGCCATTATCCTTCGGGGGATATTGACAGCCTGGATCGGCTACGAGGATGAAATGGTGAGCCTATTGGCAGTAAGTGTGGTGGGGTTGCCACTGTTGGCCAGCGCTTTGGTGGTCGTGGCCTTACGAAGCGCCCGCCCTTCCCTCGCGCATCGCGTGGCCTTGGTGGCGACCGGTTTGACGGCGCTGAGCGCTCTGGCTCTGTTGCCTCACGCCGGGAACGGCCCCGCTATCACGATGGAGTGGTTGCCCGGCACCAACTCTATGGGACTGACCACCGGCGCCACAGGTCTCTACGCTATGCTGATGACCGCGTGGGGGGCGTTCCTCGTCCTGCTCGGCCTCTCCCCCTTCACCTCCCCCGCTAATGGGGCAAGAGGGGGCGGCGGAGAGTATCCATCCCTGGCCTGGCCGGTGATGCTGCTGGCGTTGGCCGCTACTAACGTCGCCTTCCTGACCGATCACTTTCTGGCTCGCTACGTCGCTCTGGAAATCGTGGCCCTGTGCATTGTGGTGCCGCTGGTCGCTTCCCCCAACTGGGGAGCGGACATCCACCTGGCCTGGAACAGCTACCTGCTCCTGCGCCTGGGGGATGCGGGGTTGCTCATCGCCATCCTGATATTGATGGTCGCCAGTGGGACGTTGAGCATTGGCCCGGCGCTGGAGTTCGCCTTGAGGGCCGGCGAAGGGGTGAATGGCGCGCTGGACGCCCCACGCCTGAGCTGGGTCGTGGTCGGTTTCCTCCTGGCGGTATGGGTCAAGCTGGGGGGCTGGCCCTTCCACCTCTGGAGCCAGCCCGGGCGACGGCTCCCTCTGGCCTTGCAAGCCTGGTTGTACGCCACCGTCATGCCCAATCTGGGCGCGTATCTGCTCTATCGCGTCACGCCGCTATTGGCGCTGGCCGGTCCGTTGCAAACGGCAGCGCTCTGGCTGGGGGCCGGCGGCGCAGCCCTGGCCGCGCTCATGGCTTTGACCCAGGAGGACCTTCGCAGTGCACTGGTCTACGTCGGGGCTGCCCAGGGCGGTTTGACGCTTTTCGTCGCTGCCAGTGGGGCCAAGGCGGCTGTCTGGCTGAGCTTGTTGGTGCTGACGCCGCTGCGCTTGTTGCTCTTTCTGACGGGCGACGCTGCTCAGAGCTCCCCTTCGATCATCCCGCGCAGAGTCGCAGCCGGTCTCTTTGCCCTGGGGGGGCTGTCGTTGGCGGCTTTCGGCCTGTTGATTACCTGGTGGACACGGGAAGCTGGGGCTCCGCTGGACGCGCTGTTTGTCGCCGAGGCCGCCGTCGCGCTGACCGGCGCCTGGTCGGTGATCACGGCGCGACGACTTTCTCGTCCCCTGCATGGAGTAGCCGGGGGGACTGCGGTCCATTGGCTCCAGTGGATGACGGCGGGGCTTTTAGGGGGTGGAGTATTGGTCAGTGGGCTGACCTTCGGACCGCTGGTTCGTCATCTGGCGGCGGTTAGTCACATGAAACCGCCAACATTGCCCACCTTGCCGACCACGTTGCACTATTTGGTCACTGCCCCGGCGTTGCTGACGGTGCTGATCCTGGCTTTAGCGGCATGGCGGTTTCAAAGGCGTGCGAAGTGGCAACCCCTCGCCCCGGCACAGCCGGCGGAAGAAGTGTATAACTTGAGAGAGGGATTAGCCAGGGCGGCCCAGGTGTTGCATGCCGTGATTGAGGTCGGCATCGCGGAACAAGTCATCGCTCTGCTGGTGCGCACTGTGGTGGAGGGTGCCCGCGCAACTCATTTGCTCGTGGAACAGAGGGGATTGGAGGGTCTAACGTATCGGACTGCGCAGTCTGTGATGGACGCTGCGCGTATGAGCTACAACGCTGTGGAACAGGAAGGCCTGGAGGGCCTCCTGCGCCGTGTCGTGCGGGCTGTTCTGGTGTTGGGGCGGGGTTTGCAGCGCTGGCACACGGGGCGGCTGCGGCGCAACCTGTTGTGGGCGGTGGTCAGCCTGATGCTGGCCGTGCTGACCCTGGCGCTGTATGGCGGGTAGAAGGCCTTCCCGCGGGTTCGAAACTTGCGGGAGGGTGGGCGAAGTGACGAGGAGCAAAGCATGGAAACAATGTGGTTGGTGACCATCCTGGGCGCGCCACTGTTGGCAGCGCTATTACTCCCCCTGCTGCGCGGACGGGGCACGCGGGTGGCTGGTTGGATCGCGGGGTTGGCAGCAGCACTCTCGCTGCTGGGGACCTTCGCTCTGCTTCCGGCGCTTCAACGCGGGGAGATGCCGATGCTCGATTTCAGATGGATTCCGGCGGCACGCATCCGCCTGGCGCTGCACGCGGACTGGCTGACTTTCCCCTTCCTGATCACCGAGGCGGCTGTGACGCTGCTGGCCGTCGTTTATACCTGGGGGTATCACCATGTGGATGAGAGGACACCTTTTTTCTATGCCCTGCTGCTGCTTTTCGCCGTGGGTATGTCTGGCACCACCCTGGCCGACGATATGTTCCTGTTCTATATTTTCTGGGAGCTGATGTTGGTGGCTTCCTGCGCGCTGATCGCCGTCTGGGGTGAGGGTGAGCGCCGGGGAGCAGTGGCCCTCAAGTACTTTATCTTCACTCACCTGGGGTCGCTGATGGTGTTGGTGGGCCTGCTCATCCTTTACAATAGCACGGGGAGTGGCAGTTTCTCGGCTCTGCGAGCGGGAGTGACCCTGGCCCCCGGCTTGGTGACAACCGTGACCACGCTCTTCGTCATCGGCTTCTGCATCAAGATGGCCATCTTCCCCTTGCATCTCTGGCTGCCTGACGCCCACGCCGTGGCCCCGATGCCGGTCACCATCATGCTGGCAGCGGCGATGCTCAGCATGGGCACCTACGGCATTTTGCGCTTCCCTCTCAGCATTTTCTCGCCAGCCCAGATGACTCCTTTTGCCGTGCCCATGATGGTGGCAGGTATCATCTCTGAGATTTACGGCGCGTTGATGTCCCTGGCCGAGCGGGACATCAAGCGCATCATCGCCTATTCCAGCGTCAGCCAGATGGGGTACATTCTTTTCGGGCTGGGCACGCTGACCTACGACGGGGTTGCCGGGGCGACGCTGCACGTCATCTATCACGCCATTGTCAAGGCCCTGCTCTTCATGTGCGTGGGGCTGGTGGTGCGCGCCACGGGGCGGCGACGCCTCGCGGAGCTGGGTGGTCTGGGGAGCGCGATGCCCCTGACAGCCTTTTGCACTGGCGTGGGGGCGCTGGCCATCGCCGGGATGCCGCCCTTCTGCATCTTTGTTAGTGAGTGGATGATCTTCGCCGGTGGATTTCGCACCGCTCACATTGGGCTCTCTATCCTGACCCTGTTCGGATCGCTGCTGACGGTGGCCTATGCCCTCTGGTTCGTGGGGCGCATCTTCTTTGGCCCTCGCCCGCAGGGGTTGAGGATAGACCGACTGCCCTGGGCAATGGTGGTGCCAACGGTCTTACTGACCGCCTTGGCCCTCCTCGAGGGGCTCTTTCCGGCCCCGGTCTTCGATTGGGTGGCCCATGAGTTGACCTTGATCCTGGGAGGGGTCTGGTGACGGGTGATGTGCGGGTGATACTGCCGCTGGCCTGCCTGGGCGGCGGGGCGTTCGCTGTCTACCTGGTGGCGCGCCTGTTGACCAACCGCAACGACCTGCTGGCTCTGCTCACGGCACTGATTTTTGGGATGGCGTTAGTGGCGCTGGTGACTTTGCAGGCCTCCACGGGAGAGGAACATCTACCGGCCTGGGGTCACCTGGGGCCAGGCGGAGCCTTCCTGCGCGCCGCCCCTGGTGGATTGGTGATGGGAAGCGTAGCCGTGGGACTGGGGCTGCTGGTAGCCCTCTACTCCGGTTGCTATCTGTCGCTCGATCAACGCTACGAGACCTACTACCCACTGTTGCTGTTGCTGGCGACTGGTCTGGTGGGCATGGTGATGGCTGGTGACCTGTTCAACCTCTATATGTTCTGCGAGCTGATGAGCGCCGCCGCCTATGTGCTGGTCGCCTTTCGCCGACACACCGATACAGCTATAGAGGCCGGCTTCAAGTACCTGGTCATGGGCAGTTTAGGCACGGTTATCGTCCTGATGGGAATTTCCTTTGTCTATCGGGAGACGGGGACGTTGGCCCTGCCCCCCCTTTCAGCTTCTGCCAGGGAAGGGATGGGCACGCCGGGCCCGTGGACTCGCGTCGGGATCGCCTGTTTCCTGGTAGGGCTGGGAGTCAAAAGTGCCATCGTTCCCTTGCACACCTGGCTGCCCGATGCTCACGGACGGGCGCCCAGCAGCATCAGCGCCATGCTCTCCGGCATCGTGATTCAGAGCGCTTTCTATGCACTGCTCAAGGTCTGCCTGGGATTGGGCTTGCCGGGGCGTGATCTGGGGACCTGGCTGATTGTGCTGGCGCCGTTCAATATGACGTTAGGCAATGCGCTGGCCCTGGTGCAAACTCACACCAAGCGGCTGCTGGCCTACTCCTCCATTGCTCAGATGGGATATATCATGCTGAGCGTGGGGGTCGGATTGCGTTACGACATGCCGGCGGCTTTCCAGGCCGGTTTCTTTCTAGTGCTGGCCCATGCCGTGATGAAAGGGCTGGCCTTTCTGAGCAAGGGAGTCTGCCACTTTTACTGCGACGCGACCACCATCAACGAGTTGCGCGGGATAGCGGCGCGGATGCCGCTGGTGGCCGTGGTCTTCACCATCGCCCTGGCGGGTCTGTCCGGTGTGCCGCCATTGGCCGGCTTCGCTGCCAAGTGGTTCATCCTGCTGGCGACTCTGCGTTCGGCGGACGTGCTGGGCTACGTGGGGCTGACGGCTCTTTTGCTGAACACTTTGCTTGCTCTGGGCTACTTTCTGCCGCTCATCGGCACACTGTTTACCTCCCCTTCATCCTCTCCGCCTGCGGAGGGGAATGGAGGAGGGCGGATCCGAATCTCGCCCTGGATGGCGGTACCTCTGGTGACCCTGGGGACATTGGTGCTGGCCATCGGCCTCTACCCGGCACCCTGGCTGAGTTGGGCAGCGAGGGCGGGCCTCTACTTCGGGTTGGGGAGGTGAGAAATGATCAAAGCTGTGATGCTAAGTCCCCCTGTTGCCTTGTGCTTCTTTCTGGCACTGGCCTATGGCCTTTATCGGCTGGGGGGGATGCTGGCCCCACCGGGCGAGGAGCATCCCGGCAAGCATCAGCCCTACGCCTGCGGTGAGGAACTTCTGCCACCGCAGGCGCAACTGGCCTACCACGCCTTCTTCTGGCTGGCGCTGATGTTCAGTGTATTACACCTGGCAACGTTGGTCATCTCCACACTGCCGCCAGGAGGTGAAGCGCATCGCGCTGCTATGGCTTACTTGGTGGGCATCGCTATCAGCGTATTCGTGTTGACAAAGGAAAAGGCATAGATGCTAGAGCGTATTGTGCGCTGGGCACGGCGTAAATCGCCCTGGATACTGCACTTCAACAGCGGCGGATGCAACGGCTGTGACATCGAGATTCTGGATTTGCTCACACCGCGCTATGATGTGGAACGGCTGGGCATTTTGAAGGAAGCCTCACCGCGCCACGCCGACGTTCTGCTCTGCACCGGCCCGGTGACACGTCAATCCCGGGACCGGTTGCGCCGCATCTACGAGCAGATACCCGCCCCTAAATGGGTGGTGGCCGTGGGCAGTTGCAGCTGTTCGGGCGGTGTCTTCCGCGACGGCTACAACGTGCTGGGCGGCATTGACCAGGTCTTACCGGTGGACGTGTACGTCCCGGGTTGCCCCTGCCGACCGGAAGCCCTGATTGACGGACTGGCGCGGCTGTTGGAGATGATTTAGCGAAGCAGCGGGAAGCGGGAGAGGCCGAAACATGCATTGGGAAGCGATTTTGCAAGCACTGCGGGAGACTTTCCCCGCCGAGACGATTGAAGCACAGGCGGGGCTAATAGACGAGACCTTTATCGCTCTGCCGCCGGACGGCATTCACCTGGCCGTACAGGTGCTCATCGAGCGCTTCGACCTGAGACACCTTTCGACCATCACCAGCCAGGATACCGGCGGCGAGATAGAATTGCTGTACCATTTCTGGGGTGGACGGGGCCTGACGCTGCGCACCTCACTGCCCCGGGAGAAGCCGCACATCGCCACCCTGACCGACCTGATCCCCGGCGCTGCCTTCTACGAGAGGGAAGTCAGTGAGATGTTGGGGGTCACCTTTGACGGTTTTCCCGACCCGTATCCGTTGCTGCTGCCGGACGACTGGGATGGTCAGCCACCTCTGCGCCAGGAGGAAAGCAATGACTAAGATAACCATTCCCATCGGCCCACAGCATCCGGCTCTCAAGGAACCCCTCTCCTTCCTCCTGACCGTAGAGGGGGAGCAGATCCTGGACAGTGCTCTACGCATCGGCTACGTCCACCGCGGCCTGGAGCGCATCTGTCAGAACCGCAATTACGTGCAGAACGTGCACGTGGTGGAGCGCGTGTGCGGTATCTGTTCCCATATCCACACCACCACCTATTGTCAGGGGGTCGAAGCGTTGCTGGGGTTGCAGGTGCCCCCCCGGGCCCTCTATCTGCGCACACTATTGTGCGAATTGGAGCGCATCCACAGCCACTTGCTCTGGCTGGGGGTACTGGCCGAATACATTGGCTTCACCACCATTTTCATGTATGCCTGGCGCGACCGGGAGATTGTGCTGGACATCATGGAGGAACTCTCCGGCGGGCGGGTGGCCCATGCTGCTAACGTCATCGGCGGCGTGAGTATTGACGCGGACGAGGCTCACGTAGCTTCCATTCTGGACCGGCTCGACGTGTTGGAGCGGCAAATTAAGCTTTTCCTGGACCTAATTCGCCGCGAGCGCTCCTTTCAGGCGCGTACCCGTGGCGTTGGTCATCTCTCAGCTGAGCAGATACGCCGCTACTGCGTGGTGGGACCGGCAGCGCGGGCCTCAGGGGTGGATGTGGACCTGCGGCGCGATGCTCCTTATGCTGCCTATAAGTGGCTTAACTTCCAGGTCATCACTGCGGAAGAGGGGGATGTGTGGGCCCGCACAATGGTGCGCGTGCTGGAGACCATTGAGAGCCTGCACATGTGCCGCCAGTTACTGACCGAGCTGCCAGCGGGGCCGCTGACGGTGCGCGCACCACGGCGCGTGCCGCCCGGCGAGGTGGTTAGCCGGACCGAGGCGCCGCGGGGCGAGTTGATCTACTACATCCGCAGTGACGGCAGCGACCGGCCGGCGCGGGTCAAAATACGCACCCCCACACTGACGACGCTCATCACTCTACACGACCAACTGGCGGGCGTCCATACCGCCGACGTGCCCGTGGTGCTGGCCGGGGTAGATTTATGCATTGCCTGTGCCGACCGGTGAGGGGAACGGTATGACCGAGTGGTTATCTGTATTGTTTGCGTTGTTGGTCTTCCCTGGCTTTGGCTTTCTCTTGGCGTGCGCCCTGGCCTTCCAGTGGATAGACCGGCGAGTGGAAGCCCGTCTGCAAGGACGCGTTGGCCCGCCCTGGTTCCAGCCCCTGGCAGACCTTATCAAACTCTTGGCCAAAGAGGATGTGTTGCCTGTAGGGGCTAATGAGATAGCCTGTGCGGCGCTGCCGATGGTATCGCTGGCGGCGGTGCTGACCGCCGCGCTCTACATCCCTGTTGGCGGGTGGGTGGCCCGGACTTTCGAGGGTGATTTGATCGTAGTGCTCTTCCTGCTCAGTATCCCGGCCCTGGCTTATTTCCTGGCCGGTTGGCTGTCCGTCAGTGTCTACAGCGTCGTCGGCGGCAGCCGCTCTCTGCTTCAGTTCTTCTCCTACGAGGTACCCTTCTTGATGGCCCTCAGCGGTCCGGCCATTCTCAGCGGCTCCTGGTCTATCTCGCGCATTGCCGCTCAGCAATCGCAGGCGGTGTGGCTGGCATTGGTGCAACCGCTGGGCTTCCTGCTGGCTCTCGTCGGGCTGATCGGCAAGCTGAAACGGTCGCCCTTTGACATCCCCAAGGCCAAATCGGAAATTGTCGCCGGCCCGCTGACGGAGTTCAGTGGGCGTAAGCTGGCCCTTTGGCATCTCACCATGCACATACAAATGGTGGTCGGTATTTTCTTGCTGGTGAATCTCTTTTTGGGGGGCAGCGACGTGGGAGTGACCATCCCCGGCGTGCTTATTTTCGGCATTAAGGCCCTGTTCATCTTGCTCATGCTCTCGGTGGCCAGCGCGCTCTACGCCCGGCTGCGCATTGATCAACTGGCGAACATCGGCTGGCGGGTGCTGGCTCCGTTGGCTCTAGCGCAGATGTTGGCGACAATCTGGATCGGAGGGGGATAAATGTTATCCCGTCTTCGTTCACTGCTCTATCTGTTGCCACAGTTTTGGCGCATGCTGTTCACCCGGCCGGTCACGGTGCGCTATCCTTTCGCCCCGCTGAAGTTGCCCTCTTACTTCCGAGGCAAAGTGACCATAGACCCGGAGTTGTGCCGCGGCTGCGGGATGTGTGCGCGCGATTGCCCGGCCTTTGCCCTGGAGCTGGAACGTGAGAGCCGTGATAACTTTCGCTTGATTCATTACCACGATCGCTGCGCTTATTGTGGACAGTGTGAGGCCAGTTGCAATTTCGGAGCCATCAAGCTGGTCAACGAGTTCGTGCCCGCCGCACCCCAGCGTGACACGCTCTCGCGGGTGATGGTGAGGCGAGATAACGAGGAGGCCTAAAATTCGAGGCTCATGAGGTGAGATATGTTGCTCAGGGATCGTTTATCCGGAATACGCTGGACGTTGGGACGAGAGTGGTTTGGGGTGTGGGAGGTGCGAGATTATTACACCACTCTGGAACAGTTGGCCAAAACGGGGTCTGAAATCACTTTCGGCTATATCCTGATGGTACTGGTTTCAGCGACTTTGGCCACAGGAGGGTTGCTGCTCAACAGCCCGGCCGTGGTTATCGGTTCCATGTGCGTGGCCCCTTTCCTGGGCCCATCGCGGGCGGTGTGCATTGGCGGACTGTTTCGTGATCGAAGGGTCTTCTGGGGCGGACTGGTCAAACAACTCCTGGGTTTGTTAATCATCGGCGCTGGCCTGGCCTGTGTTCTGACCGTTGCGCTGCAGGCCAGCGTGCCGGGGATAGAAGTGACCCCCGAAGTCCTGCTTCGGGCCATGCCCACCTCACGAGATGTAGTGCTCAGTGTGTTGATCGCCGTCTCTGCTGGCATAGCGGCCTCGCTGGCCTTATCGGCTGATCCCCACATCGTGGAGACGCCTTGGGACCAGGTCATTGACGCTATGATTGGGGTGGAGATCGCGATTTCTCTCATCCCACCGGCCTCGGTTATCGGGATCGGTTGGGCTTTCGGGCGCTGGGACATTAGCCGCAACGCTTTTCTCTTGCTGATAGTGAACGTTCTGGGATTAGACATTTTCGGGAGCATGTTGACGCTGTTCTTGCGCGGCGTGCGAGCTCGCTATCTGATGCTGGAAAAAGCGATCCGACGGACAGTAGAATCCACCTTGGCTGCTCTTTCAGCTACCCAGCTTATGGGAAGCAAAATCCATGTTACCTTGCTGAGCCACGCCGCTGCCAATGTCAACGTGATTGTCCGCAGTCGGGAGGGGGAAGTGATATCCGGAACTCTGGCCCAAACCATCGCTGCCGAAATCCAGGACCGGACGGGCTGTCGCAGCGAGGTGACGGTGGAGATAATCCCCTGCCAGACCTATTCCACACTGTGATCCGGAGGTGTAAGGTGAAACTCATCCTGACCATCGTACGCGACGACGATGCCAACGAAGTCATGGATGCTTTGACCGATCACGGCTTCTACGTCACGCGACTGGCAAGTACAGGGGGGTTTTTGCGGATGGGTAACACTGTGCTTCTCAGCGGTGTAGAAGATGACCGAGTTGACCAGATGCTGCAAATCATTCAAGCCCACACGCAGATTCACGTCCAGCCGCCGGCGCCCAATCAGAAAGAAGTACAGGTAAGCCGGGCAGTTGTCTTCGTGCTAGAGCTGGAGCGACTGGCCAAATTGTGAGGCAGGGCTAATCGTATCTCTCACTTGTGGAACCGGTGGTCCCGCTCCAGCAGCAGACTCAGACCCTGGTCCAGGTCCACTTTAGGGCGGAAACCCAGCAACTGGCGGGCCAGCCCGATGTCGGCCACCAGGCGGGAGACGCCGCCGCTTGCGGTGGAGTTGTACAAAGGGGTCAGGCGCTTGCCGGTCACCCGGGCTACCTTTTCCACCACTTGATTGATGCTGACCTCCTGCCCGGAGCCGATGTTGATAATCGCCCGGTCCACGTTCTTCGCCGTGCCCGCAGCGACGAGAGCATCCACCACATCATCCACATAGACGAAATCACGGGTCTGCTGCCCATCGCCGAAGACGACCAGCGAGCCCCCGCTGAGGGCCTGTTTCACGAAGTGGGGGATAACCGGCGGGTGGGAGGGGGGAATGAGTTGCCCCGGCCCGTAGGCGTTGAAGATGCGCAGCACCACCGTCTCGATACCCCACAGGGCGCCGATGGTGCGCACGTAGTACTCGGCGGCCAGCTTGCTCACGGCGTAGGGTGAACCGGGGTTGGGGGACAGGTCCTCGCTCACCGGCTGTTGCCCCTGTTCCCCGTAGATCGCTCCCGACGAGGTGAAGACCACGCGGCGAATGCCCGCGTCGCGCATGGCCTCCATCACGCTCACCGTACCCCCCACGTTCACATCGTTGTACTCGCGCGGGTAGAGCAGCGATTCCGGCACCAGCACGCGGGCCGCCAGATGGTAGACGCAGGTCACGCCCTGCAACAGTGTCCACAGCTTGGGCACGTCACGGACATCCCCCCGCGTGAAGAGCACTTTTGGGGAAAGCCGGTCTGGATTGCCCGCGCTCAGATCGTCCAGCACCCGCACCTGGTGCCCCTCCGCACTTAAACGGTTGGCCAATGCCGTGCCCAAGAATCCCGCTCCACCGGTGATGAGTACCTTCATTGTACCTCCCCCATGATTCCTGTGTGGTTTAAGTGATGCATATTATACCACGGAAATGTCGCAGGTTGAAAATTTCGGGCTTCAAGGGGTGCGCTTCCAGTTTGAGGGCAGCTTTGTCCCGTAGCGGCCGACCGCCGCCGTGCCCTGGGCCCGTCCGGGTAGCATCATCGTAGGGCGGGTTGGGCTCGGCTGAGGACGCACCGCCGTGCAACAGGCGGTGCTGGTTGAGTGAGGGGCAGAGAGCCCTACCCGCCGCCTCGGACGGCATGTGGCGCGGACAGGCTGGAAAGCCTGTCCTACGGTCTACATGCTGTAGCCGCCGCCAACCGTTCGGCTGAGCTTACGACGAAGCCTGCCCTACCTTGTCCCGCAGTGCAACTGCAGGACAGCGAAAGGGGCGACCGGCTGTTCGCCCCTACAAGGCGCAAACTCGCCCCAAAACTGACGCACACCTGAAACGCGGATGTGAATTGACACCCTATCTGAAAAGTGCTAAGATTAGGCGGCTCTGTCTGCCCGCAGCGGGGCGGCGGAGACACTACTGCGGCCACGGTGGATGCTCTGTCCGCGCCCGGGCCGAGACCTCGACTGCGTTCGGCGAGGTCACAGCGGTTGACCGCTATGCTCTCACACTACTGCACAAGGAGGCAGGGTTGTGCTCTTACTCGATGAACTGATGGCTTTCTTAAATGACTTCATGGGCGATGCCGGTGACAAGGACCCGCACATGCCTAACGGGTTACAGGTGCGGGGCCGTCCGCGGCTGCGCAAGCTGGCCACGGGGGTCAGCGCCTCGCTGCGCCTCTTTGAGATGGCGGTGGAGCGCGGAGCCGACGCCTTGCTGGTGCATCATGGCCTGAGTATGCCCTCCGGCATGCTGTTTGATACCATCTTCACCCGGCGGGTGCGTTACCTGTTCGCACACGACCTCTCCCTCATCGGTTATCACTTCTTGCTGGATAGCCATCCCCAGGTGGGGCACAATGTTCAGATACTGCGTCGCCTGGGCGCGGAACCAGTGGAACCTTATGGTTTGCCCGGCGAACCGGCCTGGGGCTGGCTGGGCGAATTCGCCCCCCCTGTTTCTATGGCGGAAATATGCACCAACTGCGAGCGCCTGTTCGGACAGGAGGGCGTGCAATACCTCTTCGGTCCCCAAGAAGTCCGGCGAGTGGTGGCTCTGAGCGGCAAGGGAGCACCGTACCCTGGGGATATGGAATTGCTGGTGCAGAGAGGGGTGGACCTGTTCATCACCGGCGAGACCAGCGAGTGGGTGCGAGAGTTGTTCCGCGAGGTGGGCATCAACTTCATCGCCGGTGGGCATTACAACACGGAGAAAGTAGGTATTCTGGCCCTGGGGGAGGTGATCGCCGCTCAATTCCCGATGCTCTCGGTAGAGTTCGTGGATCTGCCTAACCCGGTGTAAATCCCAGGGCGAGTTAGCAGCTTGTCCCACCCACGTTGCGCAAAGGAGGAAGTCTTTGAAGACAAACCGACTCAAGATGATCGCTTACAGTGCCGGCTCGCTGGGCACCGCTTTGCTGATGCAAGCTTTTAACGCCAAGATTCGCTACTATTACATTGACATTCTCCGCCTCCCTCACACCTGGGTCAGTCTGGCCATGACCATCTACGCCGTGTGGAACGCTATCAATGACCCCCTGGCCGGACAGCTTTCCGATCGCACGCGCACCCGCTGGGGGCGGCGCATACCCTACATTCTCTTTGGCACATTACCCCTGATGCTCTGCTTCGTGGCTTTGTGGGTGCCTCCCTTCCGCGTGGACGCCGGCCAGGCCGTGCTCCTCTTCGTCTATTTCTTCGTCGTCATTCACCTCTTTGATACTCTGTGGACGCTGGTCGTGCTCAACTGGACTGCCCTCTTTCCTGAGATGATGCCCGACCTGAAGCAGCGGGCCGAGGTCTCGGCCTGGCGGCAGTTCTTCTCCTTGATTGGCCTGGTGATCGGCGTCGCTCTGTTCCCCATGGTGCAGGAGATGCTGGGCTGGGGATGGACGGGGGTGATTTTCGCCCTCATCGGCGGAGCGTCATTGTTCGTCTCTTTGTTGGGCAGCTTCGAGCATCCCGAATTCAGCCGGGAGGAAAGTCTGAGCTTCTTCGTTGCCCTGCGCGAGACTTTTCGCAGCCGGTCTTTTCGCTATTTCCTGGCCTTGAATTTGTTCATCCAGTTCGACTTTGAGCTCCTGCTCTCGACCCTGCCCTTCTACCGCGAGTACGTCTTGGGAGTGGGAGCCATGGAAGAGACCTATTTGCTGGGCACGGTCTTTCTGGTCTCGTTCCCCATGCTTTTCCTGTGGAATGCGGTTACCCAGCGCCTCGGCTCGCGTAAGGCCCTCCTCGCCGCTTGTCTCGTTTTCTCGGTGGCTGTATTGCCTCTCCTGTTCGTCAAGTCGCTGGTCGCGGCCATCATCGTCATGGCTTTTGCCGGCGTGGGCCTGGCCGGTCTGATGATGCTTACCGACTTGCTGCTGGCCGATACGGTGGACGAGGATGAACTGACCACCGGCGTGCGGCGCGAGGGGATGTTCTTCGGCATCAACGGCTTCGTCATCCGTTTCGGAATTGCCATGACCTCCACTTCTCAGTCCCTGATTTGGGGCTTGACCGGTTACGATCCCGCTCTGGAGGTACAGGCACCCTCGGCGGTGCTTGGCCTGCGTCTACTGATGTCCGCTATCCCCATCGCGGGCATGGTCATGGCCCTCGTTTTCACCTGGCTATATCCCCTGCACGGTGAGCGGTTGGCCCGGGTGAAGGCAGAAGTGGACGCGCTGCACGCCAAGAAAGCGGTGCGGTTGGAAGCGGTATGAGCGATTACATCCAGCGCATAGACTCCTCGGCGGTGGTCATGCGCTCTGTGGCCGCCGCCTTGCGTGGGCGATTTCTGCGCGCTTACGAAGGCACGATTGGGGAAGAAGCGTTGGCGCGGGTGGTGGCCCTCTTCGGGGCTCGGGTGTCGAGCTGGGCCATCGAGCAGGCTATCCGTGGCTCCGGCACTGAGCCCTCGGTGGCGCAGCGGGTGTGCACTGCGGACCTGGCCCGCTGGGCGGTGGGCCTGTACGATGGGCTGGACGGACCTTTCGAGGCGGTGGTGCTGGGCGCGCCCAACGGGGGAGTGGCTAATCTGGCGGTGGCGTTGGGTGTGCCGTTTCTCTCGGAGCATTTCGTCAGCGCCTTCCGCGTGCGGGCTCACGTGGACGACATCGCCGCCCACAAATCCCAGGGCGACCCACTGGCGCGGGCCATTTTGACCCGCAACCCCGATCTGCATGTGATCCAGCACTACGATCCCCTCCATGATCGCTTCCTGGTCAAGTACGTCAATCACATCCGCATGAAGTTGCTCGACCTGCCGCAGGAGTATCGGGCCTTTATCCACGCGCGGCTGCGGCCCGGCGGGACGCTGGTTTTCGTGGATTGCCGCTATCCCTGGCGACAGTATCGCCTGGGTGAGCGACACATGTTTCAGGTGGGCGGACTGGGCGCGGTGACGGATGAGGAGTTCATCGCTGGCAATCCCGCCATTGAGGCCCTGCAGCGGGGTGAGGGCTCGCCTTTTGTCGGTGGGTGGGCGCTGCCCAGCCTGCCGTTGGAGGTGCAGCCGGAGTCCGAATGGGGCACGCTGCCCCAATTCCGCGCTGCGGTGGAAGAGTTCGCGCGCCGGCAGGGCTATCGCTTCTTGCCCCTGGTGGCCGATCATCCCCAGTGGTACGCGGAGCTGGCTTTTCGTGCCTATGTGCGCCTGTGCGAGAAAGAAAGCGTGGAGCCGCAAGGCGTGCTCGTTGAGTGTTTCACCCAGGCTAACCCCGTTGCCGCCCGGCGCAGCCGACTGTTGCCCCTGTGGTTGCCCTGGAACTGTACCGACAGCCTGCCTTTCCTGCGCCGGATGGTTGCCGAATTCCCCGACGGAAAGCCGGTCGTTTTCACCCCCCTGGCCAATTTCACCCGCACCTTCGACCTGGCCACTTTGGAGCAATACCGCGAGATACTGAGCGACTTCCCGCTGGTCGTGCTGGGGATGAACCCGCGCCTGTATCCCGCCGACCCGACCAGTCTGTTCCGCACTGCCCGCGAGTTGGAGCGTTGGTGTGCAGCTCACCCCGCGCCTGTGAAGGCTCATCTGACGGTGGAGGAGCTGGCGGAGTGGGGGCAAGAGATCAGGGGATGAAAGCTCAAGCGGGCGAGAAACAAAAAGAGCCGGAGATACGCTCCGGCTCTCGTGGCTGGATTTAGAGGTTTAGTAACGCTGTCTCCGCTTGTTGTAACAGTCGCGGCAGTAAACCGGGCGGTCGCCCCGTGGTTCAAAGGGCACCTCGCACTCCATGCCACAATCCGCGCAGATAGCAGGATACATCTGGCGTCTGCTCGTCGATTGCGATCCGCGTCTCCTGCGCTTTGCTGCCCGACAATCGGGACAGCGGGTGGGCTCGTTCTCGAACCCTTTCTGGCGGAAGAATTCCTGTTCCCCGGCGCTGAACACGAATTGCGCCCCGCAATCCCGACAAGTCAGAATCTTGTCCTGGAACTCCATTTTTGGGTCTCCTTGCTTGATGCGGAAAATGAAAACGGGTGAAATCTGGCGCTGTTTTGCCATCACCGGGTGCTGTCCGCGGCCTCTGGGGAGGTAAAACAGAGGGCTAAAGAGGACAGTTTTCGGAAGC
Organism: Anaerolineae bacterium; assembly: GCA_014360845.1. Lineage (GTDB taxonomy): Bacteria > Chloroflexota > Anaerolineae > JACIWR01 > JACIWR01 > JACIWR01. The sequence goes on along the minus strand of JACIWR010000011.1, from coordinate 3,259 downwards.
AACGGGGATTTGGAAACAGCGTGTACAGTACAGTATACGTAAAAACTGCAAAAAGTCAAACACGGTTTGGGCGAGCTGTCATGAGCCCTCACGGGGTTAAGGGCTTGCGGGAAACCCCCGACGTAGTCGGGGGAGATGTCACCACTACGCTTTCGATCTCGCGAAGTTGGACTCCGCGAGATCGGGCTGAGGACGGCAGGTGGGCGGCTCCTTGGGCTTTCCGACACGGTGATAGCACTCGGTAAATGCTCGCAGCCAAAGAATCTGCACGCTGTAGCCGCCGCCAACCTGCCCTACTTCTGACCTCTGGCGAAGCCAGGGGCTTGCTGGGGGGAAGCGATTATTTGACCGAAACACTATGTTTGTGTTACAATCCTTATCATCCTTAGATCTCGGAGAGGAGTCGAATTTGGACGTTATAGAGGGTCTGAACCCCGCCCAGCGGGAGGCGGTGGAGGCCATCGAGGGGCCGGTGCTGGTTCTGGCCGGGCCGGGCAGCGGTAAGACGCGGGTGCTCACCCATCGCGTGGCCTATTTGGTGCGCGAATGCGGCATTCCGCCGTACAACATCATGGCCGTCACCTTCACCAACAAAGCGGCGGGAGAGATGCGGGCTCGTTTGGCTCACCTCATCGGCAGCCAGTTGCAGAAGTTGACCATCGGCACTTTCCACGCCATCTGTGCTCGCATTCTGCGTCGTGAGGCCGAAGTCCTGGGCCTGCGCCGTGATTTCGTTATCTACGACAGCAGCGACCAGCTCAGCCTGATCCGCAAGGCGCTCAAGGACTTGAACCTGGACGACAAAACTTACCGCCCTCAGGCGGTGCATGGAGCCATCTCTCGCGCTAAGAACGAACTCCGCAGCCCCCAGAACTTCCGTCCTCAGACCTACTGGCAGGAGATTGTGGGCCGGGTGTATGCTCGCTATCAGGAGTTACTGGTGGCGAACAACGCCGTGGATTTCGATGACCTCTTGATGAACGCCGTTTACCTCTTCCGCCAGCACCCCGAGGTGCTGATGAAGTACCAGCGCCGCTACGTGCACATCCTGGTGGACGAGTGGCAGGACACCAACACGGCCCAGTATGAACTGGTGCGTTTGTTGGCCGGTGATCGCTGCAACGTGTTCGTCGTAGGCGATGAAGATCAGAGCATTTACGGCTGGCGCGGGGCGGATTTCCGCAATGTGATGCGCTTTCGCCAGGATTTTCCCGAGGCGCGGACCATTCTTCTGGAGGAGAATTACCGCTCCACGCAGACGATTCTCGACGTGGCCCAGGCGATTATCGCTCCCAATGTGCACCGTACCCCCAAGAAATTGTACACCAGACAGGGGACAGGGCTGCCCATCGTGATTCATGAGGCTTATAACGAGGTGGAGGAAGCCCAGTACGTGGTGCAAACCATCGCCAACCTGGTGGCTCAGGGTGAGGCTCGTTTCGGTGATTGCGCGGTGATGTACCGCACCAATGCCCAGTCGCGGGTGCTGGAGGACGCCTTTGTGTGGGCCGGGATGCCCTACAAGCTGGTGGGAGCTACTCGCTTCTACGCCCGCGCGGAAATCAAGGACGTATTAGCTTACCTGCGCCTGATTCACAACCCCGATGACAACGTGAGCTTGACCCGCATCTTGAATGTACCCCGTCGGGGCATCGGGGCCAGAACCCAGGGGGCCCTGGAGAGCCTGGCCGCGCAGTTGGGCACGTCATTGTATGGGGCTTTACAGGTTTTGAAGAGGGAAGAAACAGAAGGAGCTGGGGGGCCATCGGGCGAGATGTTCACCGCGCGGACGCGCAAGCCGTTGTTGCAATTCGCCGCGTTGCTGGACGAACTCATCGCCCTGCGGGACAAAGTCTCCGTACCCGAGCTTCTCAACCGCCTGCTGGAGGTCACGGGCTACGAGAGTTACCTGCGCGACGGTACCGAAGAGGGTGAGGACCGCTGGGATAACGTGATGGAACTGTTCACCGTGGCTCGTGAGTACGCCGCGCTGCCCCCCGAGGAAGCCTTGACCGCTTTTCTGGAGGAAGTCGCCCTGGTCTCCGATGTGGATAACTTAGACGAGAACGCCGACGCGCCCACTCTGCTCACTCTGCACGCGGCTAAGGGGCTGGAGTTCCCGGTGGTTTTCATCGTCGGCATGGAAGAGGGCTTGCTGCCTCACAGCCGCTCTTTTGACGACATAGAGCAGATGGAAGAGGAGCGACGTTTGTGCTATGTGGGCATCACCCGCGCCATGAAACGGCTGTACCTGGTCTATGCTTTTCGGCGCACCCTTCATGGCTTTACGGACTTGAGCCTGCCCTCGCGCTTCTTGAAGGACATCCCCCCGCATTTGGTGGCCGGACGCCAGAACAACAAGACTGCCTCTCCAGTCCGCCGACAGCGCGGACGACAACAGATCGAAGGGCCGTCGCCCAGACCTCGCCTGGAGACGCAGTTCCGGGCCGGGGAGCGAGTGCGGCACAGCACTTTTGGAGAGGGGATTGTCATAGAGAGCCGTTTGCGAGATAGTGACGAGGAGGTCACCATAGCTTTTGAAGGAAGTGGGGTGAAGCGGTTGTTGGCCAGCTTCGCCCGCCTGGAGAAATTGGGAGGGTGACCATGCCTCTGTTGATTGATGGCCACAATCTCATTGCCAAGCTGCCGGACATCTCCCTGGCAGACCCCTACGACGAGGCCAAGCTGGTGGAGCAATTGCGGCGCTATCGCGCACACACGGGGAAACGCATTGTCGTCGTGTTTGACGGTGGGGTACCTGCCGGGTGGTCGGCAAACCTGTCGGGTGGGGGGATCACTGTGGTTTTCGCCGCGCCCGGTCGGGCGGCGGATAAAATCATCATCGAGCGCATCCGCCGCAGCCGGAATCCGCGGGCTCTGACCGTGGTCTCCTCGGACCACGAGGTGACGGCGGCGGCGCAGGAGAGGGGAGCGAAGGTAATCTCCGCCGAGGCCTTTGCCGAGATGCTCAGCGCCCCGTGTTCTGGGGGGGCTGAACGGGCTGAGATTCAACTCTCCCCCGCCGAAGTGGAGGAATGGTTGCACATCTTCGGCGCTAACGGCGGCTAAGCCGCACAACTTTGCGGTCGGCCCCTTGTGGCTGCCGATCACGGACTGGGGAAGTGCGCTGCACCCACAGGGGGGGACTACTCAGCCTATGCTCCAAGTCCCCGTCCCGGGGACGTTCCTTGCGGCAAGACGCTGTCTTTTGCGCGGTTTTCTCAGCCGAGACGCCCCCGGGACGGGGGCTACGAGCCTG
>JACIWR010000109.1 GCA_014360845.1 Anaerolineae bacterium | reverse complement strand
TGGGAAGGCCCTGCTTTCCGTTCTCGCGGAGTGCAACTCCGCGAGAACGGGGGCTGATTGTCCCGCAGTGCAGCGGAGGGTCAGCCGATGGGAAGCATTGGGTTCATCGGCTTAATCGGCTGACCACCTCCGTTCTCGCCGTTGTCCCGACGAAGGGAGCTACAGGTAATGCTCGAATTGCTCATAGACCCCACAGCGCCCGAGGATGCGCTGACCAACTATTACGCTTTCCAACACTCGCGCACTACGCTACACACCTTCAGCCGAGGGGGTGATATTGAGGGTTTCCTGGCCATCTGCCAGACGGGACAGGACCTGTTCACCCCGCTGGTGGTGATGCGTGCCTTCACGGATGAGGTGCTGGAGATGTTGATGCGGGAGCATTTGGATCCGCGGCGCGAATACCTCTTCAATGTGCGCGAAGACATGGCCGAGGTCTTGCGGCGCTGTCTGATCACCAGCGATGAGGTCATAGCCCGCATCTACACCGTGGACCGGGCGCGCTTTCGCCCGGTGATCAACGTGCTGGTACAGCAAAGTTCCACCGCCCAGGGCCGTCCGCGCTTCGAAATTCGCTCCGGCGGCGAGGTCGGCGCCGTGGCCGCGGTCACCTGGCAGTCGGACCGCTTCGCCGAGATAGGGGTGAGCACCGTCGAGTCGCAGCGGGGGCGGGGTTGGGGCAAGGCAGTGGTCTCGGCCTGCACTTCGGTAGTGCTTTCCGCCGGATTGACCCCCTTGTACGTGGTCGCCGAGGACAACTGGGCCTCCAGGCGTATCGCTGAAGCGCTGGGCTATCGCTTCACCGGCAAGCGTGAGTTCTCCTGTCGGGGCCGGCTGCGGCCTACTTGAGGGCGCGTAGACGATACCTCGCCGTGCGACTGGTCGCTTACGACGAAGCCATTGGCGGGGAGCCACAAGCCTCTGCGCCGCAACGGGGCCCGGCACGCCTTTTTGAACCTTTCGGAAGCCTTTGGAGTGTTATACTTGGCAGGGTATGGGGGCGAGGGCGCACCTGGGAGCCTTCGGTCGGGCATGGCCCCGCCCTACTCGGACTGTGGTCGTCCGCGCAGGCGGACGGCTGGCACGAACGTGCCTCCGAGGGCGATTTCAATCGCGGCAAGTCTAGCAGACGCGGATGCGGCGAGGCATGGCCCGCCCTACCGCCCTTGCAATTCTTGCCACACTGCCCCTTTGGGATAACGTTATGCGCGATACTGATGTGATAGATGAAAACCGCCATCAGCCGCCCTCTTCACCACCGCTTTCCCCACGCCAGCGGGCGGCCATTTTATTTGAAAAAGGGCTGGTGGCCGCTCAAGCGGATCAACGGGAGCAGGCCTATGCCTTTTTCTGGGCCGCTGTGGAGCTGGACCCGACTCACGCGCGGGCTTGGGCGTGGATGGCCGAATTGGCGACTGATCCTCAGGAGGCGCTGGTTTACGCTGCCCACGCCCTGTCTTTGAACCCCCAAGAGGGAATAGCGCGCGCGGTGTTGCACCGTGCGCGCCGTCGCGTGCCTAACAGCCCGGCCCTGCGTCTCAGTCCCCAGGCGCAGGGATTGACCACGCTGCCGCCGAGGCCCGCTCCACGGGCTGCCATCTCACCTCCCTCTTCCTCGCCCCCGCCACCCCGTATACGTCCGGCTTCCTTCTGGAATGCGGCTGTATATCTGGTGCAGCGCGGGGGCTTTGCCCTGCTCATTCTTCTGGCCATTGTCTACCTCTGCTTCTTTGGACTGGACATGGCCCGTGGTACGCCCCTGGTCCCAGCTCTGGGACAGGGAGTGACGCGCACCGTGGATTACCTGGGACAGGTGGCCCACGGGGACCTGGGCAACACCTTCTCCATGAGCAAGGGGATGCGCCAGGAAACGGTCAGCGCGGTGCTGGGGGGTATGCTGGTGAAGAGCCTGGGTCTGTTGACCGTTTCCCTGGGGCTTGCGGCTCTCATCGGCACGGGTTTGGGGACGCTGGCCGCCCGTTGGCGACGCTCGCCCTTGGCCTTGCTCACCAATCTGGGTGCGACTCTGGGGGTGGCTTTCCCCAGCTTTTTCGTGGCTTTGCTGCTGCAACTGGGTGCTCTGACCTATACCCGCCATGTGGGACGGGCCTTGTTGCCCATGGGCGGGTTTGGCTGGGATAGTCACCTGGTGCTGCCGGCACTGGTGCTGGCCGCGCGCCCCATCGCCCAGGTGACGCGGGTCACGTTCAACGTCCTCAGTGAGGCCTGGCAGCAGGATTATGTGCGCACGGCGCGGGGCAAAGGCGCATCCGACAATTACATCCTGTTCCGACACATCTTCCGCAATGCTGCCATCCCCATCCTCACCACCTTGGGCACCTCTGTGCGCTTCTCCCTCTCCAGCCTGCCCGTGGTGGAGCTGTTCTTCAGTTGGCCGGGAGTAGGATTCAACCTGCTGCGGGCCATCTCCCAAAAAGATGATTATCTGACCGTGGCCCTTTCCCTCAGCTTGGGACTGCTTTTCATCCTGGTCAACTGGCTGCTGGATTGGGTCTACCGGCTGATTGACCCGCGCCTGCGAGAGGAGCAACCGAGCATTCGTGAGCAGGGGGTGAGCCTGTGGGACAGCGCCATGGGGATGGTGCGGGACTTGTTCGCCTGGCTGACAGGCAATCGCCTGGTGCGCTGGCTGACCGCGCGTTGGACCAAGGCCCGCCCCACCTCTGAGCCGGACCCCTTTCGGGAGGCGTTGCGCCGCCGCGCCGCCGAGAATTCCCATTTCGAAGTCACTCCAGCCGATTATCGCCATGAGCGGCGGCGGGCCTGGCTGCGGGCCACCGTGGAGAACCCCTCCCTGCTCTTCGGCCTGGTAGTGGTCTTGGGACTGCTGCTCATCGTCGGGTGGGGACCGGCGCTTTCCCCCAATAACCCCTATGTGACCATCGGCCTGACCCAGGTAGAAGGTGAGTGGGTGACACCGCCTTTCGCTCCCTCGGCGGAGTTTCCCCTGGGCACGGATGTGCTGGGCCGGGACATCCTCAGTTTGATTTTGTATGGCGCGCGACGCACCCTCTCCATGGCCTTTTTCGTCGTCCTGGCGCGCATGGTCATCGGTACGGTGTTAGGGGCGCTGGCCGGACGCTTCAGTGGGAGTTGGCTGGACCGGGTGGTGATGGGGCTGGCCGAGATCATCGCTGCTTTTCCGTCCCTGCTCTTCGCCATGATCCTCATCCTGGCGCTGGGCATTCGGCAGGGGTTGAACGTGTTCGTCATCGCCCTCTGTTTCGTCGGCTGGGGCGAGGTGATGCAGTTCGTCCGAGGAGAGGTGAAAGCCATCAGCGCTCAACCGTACATCGAGAGCGCGGTGGCCGTCGGTCTGCGCGAGGGGCAAATCATCTTCAGGCATGTGTTGCCCAACCTGGTCTCCTCTCTCATCGTGCTCAGTGCCCTGGAGATGGGGGCGGTGATGATGCTGGTGGGCGAGCTGGGGTTCGTGGGTATCTTTATCGGCGGTGGAGCTTTTGCCGAATTGCAGGCCTGGGTGCCCCCTTATCACTACTCCGACGTGCCGGAGTGGGGCGCCCTGCTCTCCAATGTGCGCTTATACGCGCGCAGCTATCCCTGGACGGCCATTTATCCCTCGCTGGCTTTCTTCATCACCGTTTTGGGGCTGAATTTATTCGGCGAGGGGCTGCGGCGGATGATCGAGCGGCTGGGCGTGGGTTTCACGCGTCTGGTCAATCGCTACACCATCGCTGCAGCCGTGTTGCTCGTTCTGGTCGTGGGTTGGGTGCAGACCGGCACCGGACCTCTGGCCGCTTACGAAAAAGAAGCCGAGCATTTCGACGGGGGTCGTGCCCTGTTGGATGTGTACACCCTGGCCGACGAGCAGATGGAGGGGCGTCGTATTGGTCAACCGGGATGCGAGGCGGCGGCAGAGTATATCGCGGCCCAGTTCGAGGCAGCCGGTCTGCAGCCGGCCGGCCAGCAATTTAGCTATTTCCAGACGATGAAGCGGGACTGGCTGGAGCCCACGGAAATACCCTACCTGGCCGTGGTCGGAGAGGATGGCAACGAGGAGCCGCTGAGTTTTAAGCAGGACTTCAACCTGTTCCCGTCGCTGGATAAGCCCACAGGTGAGACCATCGCCGAGGTGGTGGCCCTGGGACTAGGCGATTTTCCCGCTCAGAGTTCCTATGGCGTCTGGCGGGTGCAAGGGTTGGGGGAGATTGAGGTGCCAGGGGCGGCGGTGCTGGTCCTCTCCCCTCGGGCGGAGTGGCTCGTGCAGCGGATTGACAAACAGGCCGTGCTGGTGGTCACCGATGACCCGGCAGACCTGCAGCGCGGCGTGACCCTCTCCACCCATCTGAGCAGCGGCTATTCCAACAATCGCTTCAGGGAACCGGCGGCAGTGCCCGTGTTCTACATCAGTGAGGAGGTGGCCAATCGGCTCCTGGCCCCGCGCGGCATCACCGTGGCCGATCTGCGGGCCGAGGAGAGCAAGCTGGGGCAGCGGGAGTGGTTTGGTGTGCGCACCGGCGTGCGCGTCCACACGCGGTTGATAGGTGAGGAGCATAACAAGACAGAGGTGCGCAACGTCATCGGCCACTGGCCAGGGGCCGCGGGCCTGCGCGAGGGAGCCAGCGCTGGGGAACGGGCCGCGCAGTTGGATCAAAGGGCGATTCTGGTCGTGGCCCAATACGATGGCTGGGGGCGCGGCGTGGACGGCACCCTTTATCCCGGAGCTAACGACAACGCCAGTGGCGTGGCGCTGATGCTGGAGCTCATCCGCTCCTGGAAAGAGATAGGATACCAGCCGAAGAAGACCTTCGTCTTCGTGGCCTATGCCGGTGAGGGATACGTCAGCGGTCAGGTCCCCACGCGCGAGGTAGACCCGACCACTTTTCTGAAAGCCAAATACGGCTTTGCCACCTCTCTGGAGATTGAGGCTGTGGTGTATCTGCGCGGGGTGGGCGGCGGTTCTGGGAACGCTTTATCCCTGTCCACGGAGGGCAGTCTGCGCCTGGGAGAGCTCTTCGAAAACGCGGCGAAACAACAGGGCCTGACCGTGCGGCGACGTGATCAGGGTATTAACCTGGGGGTGATCTTCGAGAGTTCGGCGGTGCAGATGGGTGGCGGCGAGGCAGCGCCTTACATTGTTGTCACCTGGGAGGGTTACGAGGACATCTCACGCCTCCCGCAGGACACGGTGGATGGCGTAGACCCCCTCAAGCTGGACCGGGTTGGGCGTAGCCTATCGCTGGCGCTGATGGTCATCGGGCGCGAGACAGTCTACTGAGAAAATTCGGACTTCACGCTTCAATAGCCACAGAAACACACAGAAATTTCGCCCCGTGCAGTTAAGTGCGTATTTCAGTAGGTCGGGCCCGTGGCCCGACGCGGAGGCGGCGGGGCATGGCCCCGCCCTTCGCCTTCTCAGCGCGAGGGCTTCTGTGGCTGATTCTCGCCTGGACCCGGGAGGCGGGGTAGTACGCCGCCCCACCCTGCCCGGACGACTGGAAAAGCTGTCCTACACGGAGGGCGGTCTCCACAGCAGTTGTGCGCGGACATCCAGGTCGGTCATGCGAATCTTGAAAGCCAGTGCGGCGGCGATGTTGCGCATGATTTGATAGCCGAGCTGATAGTCCTCCTCGCACAGGCGGGTCAGGTCCTCCCGTTTGATGACCAAGAGCTGGGTAGGACTGTTCGCGCACCGGGCTGCCGCTGAGCGCACTCCCCGATCTACCAGGGCCACTTCGCCGAACACCTGGCCTGAGTGCAGGGTAGCGATAGTCGTCGGGCCGGGACTGGGAGGGTTGTCCAGTCCCAGGATGGCCGGGTCTACTTGGATTTGCACCGCCCCCTCGACCACGATATACATCTCATCGCTGGTGGAATTTTCCGCGAAGACCAGGTCCCCGGCGTTATAGGTGACCGGCTGGCAGATGGTCGCTACCTTCTCGAGTTGGTCATCGCTCAAATCGTAGAAGATGTCTACCTGGCGTAAGAAGTATTTCATCGGCGCACCTCTTTCTGCGCGCCAGCGGTCAGGACGTGGGTATATTGGCTTTCTTCCACTCCTCGAATTGCTCGTCGAAGTGTTCTTTGTGCTCGATGTAGAAGCGGTCGAAACGGTCGAAGGCGTCCTGCACCAACTGGGCAAAACGTTCCGGGGTGATGACGCTTTTCACCAGAGTGATGTCGTAGTCGCCGATGCGGTCTGGTAACATGGCGTAGAGGCTGTCGGCTATGGCTTTCTTGTCCAAACCGCGAATGCGTTCCATGCCCTCGTCTACAGCCTGCTCGCTCAGGCGATAGGCGGCGCAGATGGCCTCGTAGATAAAGGGCAGTAACAAGGGCTCGATTACCGCTTCCAGGGGATAGCCCTGGGTCTCGCTTTTGAGCTTGGGGTAGAGAACGACCAGGAGGGCGAAAATCCCGCTGGACAGGGCGATGCCCACCAGAAGCCAAATCCACTCTTCCATGATGTACCTCCTCGTATATTAATGCACAGGCGTAGCCGCCGACCGCTGCTGCGCCCTGAGTGAAAGCGAAGGGCTGCGCCCTGAGCGGAGACGAAGGGTGTCGGCCTACGGCGGACAGAGCTTGTCCTGAGCCCCGCCGAAGGGCCTGTCCTGAGCCCCGCCGAAGGGCCATCCGCCGCTACGTCAGGGCGAACCCCCGTAGGGGCGCAAACTCGTTTAGAAGTGAAATACCCCCTATCTGATAAGGTGTTTGCGGATCAGGTCGAGGGCGCGGGTGGAGACCCATTGGCGAGCCAGCTCCGACGTACCCCCATAGCGCAGTTGACGGTGGACGACGCCGTCGGCGCTGCTCAGGGCCGCCAGCGAAGCTCCCGTGGTCTTCGTGTAGAGCGTCTCCCCCGGTTCCATGCTGCCCATGACAGCCAGGCCCAGGTCGGCGTTGTGGGCCCGGCGCACGCGTTCGGCGATGAGGGAGGCTACTTCCTCTTGCACCAGCCCCTCTTTCACCTGGGCGGCGCTCAGTCCGAAGGTGGTGCGGGCTTCTTCTGCACTGCGCACCACAAAGTGAGCGGCCAGCACCTGGGGGCCATGGGGACAGTCGAGCAGGCGACGGGCGATCAAGCCCTCTGTGTTGCTCTCCACGACGGCCAGGCGCAATCCCCGCGCGGCCAACATGCGGGCCACGACTTCTTCCAGGGTCTCCCCATCTACCCCGTAAATCGTATCGCCTAAGCGGTCCCGGACCTTTTGTTCCATATCGGCGATGAGTGCATCGGCCAGCTTCTCACTGGCGGCCTTGGCCGTGATGCGCACGTCGGTCTGGCTGGGATGGGCCGAGAGGCCAACGGTGGGATTGGGAGAAGTCATCAACTCACCGAGGAGGTCGTCCACGGTGCTTTCGCCGATGCCACAGGTGTGGAGCGTTTTGCTTTTGATAATCATCTCCCCGGTCTGAAGTTTGTCTTTCAGATAGGGGAGGATGTTGTTTTCCATGAGGTATTTCAACTCGCGGGGCACACCGGGGAGGGAAATGACGATGCCCTGGGGGGTCTCGACGATGAAGGCGGGGGCCGTGCCGACGGGGTTTTCCACAATGATGCTGCCTTCGGGGACAAAGGCTTGCCGGCGGTTGTTGGGTTTGGCCTCAGAGCCCCAGCGGGCGAACAGCTCCTGGATGTGCGTCCAGAGTTCTTCTTTGAAGACAAGGCGGCGTCCGGTCGCTTCGGCCACTGCCTCGCGAGTGACGTCATCCACTGTGGGACCCAGTCCGCCAGTGGTGAGGACCACGTCGGAGCGGGCCAGGGCCTGGCGGACTGCGGTAGCGATGCGTGCGGCGTTATCGCCGACGGTGGTACGAAAGTGCAGGTCGAGACCTATTTTGCTGAGTTGCCGGGAGAGGTAGGCCGCATTGGTATCCACAATCGTCCCCAACAGCAACTCCGTTCCGGTGGTGATGATTTCTGCTCGCATCGGTGTGGAAATGCTCCTGCGTGCCTGAGTTCGGAACCGGCCCTCGAGGCCGGGGATTTGAACTCATTATAACAGAAATGTTCGTGACAAGCAAACTAAAAAGGTGCGACGCTCTTGGGAAGGGCGTCGCACCTTGACTCGCCGCGCTGATTAGCGCATCACCAGGCTCATCACCGCTTTCTGGACGTGCAGGCGGTTCTCGGCTTCGTCGAAGACCACCGATTGCGGCCCGTCTATGACATCATCGGTGACCTCAAAACCGCGGTCGGCCGGCAGACAGTGCATGTAGATGGCGTATTTGTCGGCCAGCTCCATGTGCTCCTGGTCGCAGATCCAGTCTTTGTTGGCGTCGAAGATTTCCTGGGTCTTCTGGGGGTCATCCTGGCCCACCGGCGGTTTGAAGATGGGGGTGGCGCACCAGGCTTTGGGATAGACCACATGGGCTCCCTTCAGCGCTTCTTCGAAGTCGTTGCTGACCTCGAAGCTACCGCCGTTCATGGCGGCATACTGGCGGCAGGCGGCCAACACTTCGTCGTCCAGCTCCATGCCCTTGGGATGGGCCAACACGGTGTCGCAGCCCATCATTGTCGCGGCGATGATGGCGCTCTGCGGTACGGCACGGGGTTTGTGGACACTGGGGGAGTAGGCCCAGCTCATCACGAACTTGATGCCCTTAAAGGTCCCGAACTTTTCCTTGACGGTGAGGATGTCGGCCAGGGCCTGGAAGGGGTGATATTTGTCGCATTCCATGTTGAGCACGGGGATGTCGGCCCAGTAAGCAAAGTTCTCCATGATTTCGTGAGCGCCGCCGTAGACCCAATCCACCGGATCGCCGTAGCAGCGAATGGAGATGGCGTCACCCATGCGCGAAAGGACGCGAGCCACGTCGGAGACGCGCTCCGTGGTGTAGGCTATCTCCTTGCCAGGCAGGGCGGGGGTGTAGATTTTGCTCGGGTCCAGATAGTGAGCGTGCCCACCCAGTTGGGTCATTCCCGCCTCGAAGCTGTTGCGCGTGCGCAGGCTTTGATTGTAGAAAATCATGAACAGGGTCTTGGTTGCGAGGATGTGATCGTGGCGCTCGCCGATGGCGTAGCGTCGTTTCAGGTCCAGGGCGGTGTCGAGGATGGTTTCGATTTCCTCTTTGCTCCAGTCCAAAAGGGTCAGGAAATCACGTCCGCGAAAAGAATCGGTTTTCATCTTAACATCTCCTTTGTGTTAAAAAATTTTATTCTTGTCCGGAATACCGTTGATCCGCGATGCGGCGAATGACGTGAAACTGAAAATATTCGGGGATGAAGTAGTTGCGCGAGTAGTTTATGATCTGGCCCTCGTCGGTATAGGTGATTTCCTCTATCAGAAGGAGCATGGTCCCCGGCGCGACGTCGAGGTATTGGCCCAGTTCCTCGGTGGTCTGCACCGGTAGGATGTTCGCCTGAGCATAGGCGAGCGCCGGATCGCCCTGGGCCAAAAGATAATCCAGCACCGAGCCCTGAAAGCCCTCGCGCAATTGCTCGGCAGGTACCAGGGAGGCAGGGAGGACGTCGTACATGTAGGCCACCACCGTGCCCGCCGCTACTCGTGTGCGGGTGACTACGGTCAGGGGAGTGCCGGGCGGGACGGCGAGTAAGGCGGCCAATTCCTCGTCAGCGCTTTGCTCGGTGATGTTCAGGTCTTGGGTCTCGCAGCGGAGGCCCATTCTGCGCGTGAGGGTGTCCAGGCTTTCCAATACCTCCAGCCCGCTCTCGATGCGTGGGGAGGCAGAGGCGACGAAAGTGCCCACGCCCTGGCGGCGGATGATCTGCCCCCGCTCCTCGAAGGAGCGCAGGGCTTCTCTCAGGGTGGAGCGGGAGACGCCCAATTGCTGGGCGAGGTTCGGTTCGGGGGGCAGTCGGTCACCGGGTTGATATGTGGCCAGCAGCTTGCGCAAGGCTTCCTCCGTGCGCACATACAGTGGCCGTGTGTCCACTCTGACTTTAAGGGACCGATCCATGAGGTCCTCCAGGGATTTGTCTGAGGTCTGACATATAAGTGGGGCGATTATAGCAACAAAGCACGTTTTTGTCAAAAGCACCCCCACCCAGGGTGCGTTTCAGTTCCGGGGCAGGTTTGTCCCGTAGCGGCCGACCGCAGCTGCGCCCTGAGCGGAGACGAAGGGCTGCACCCTGAGCCTGTCCCGAGCGGAGTCGAGGGACGGAGACGAAGGGCTGCGCCCTGAGCGGAGACGAAGGGTGTCGGCCTACGGCGGGCAGGGCCTGTCCTGAGCCCCGCCGAAGGGCCTGTCCTGAGCCCCGCCGAAGGGCCGCCCGCCGCTACGTCAAGGCAAACCTCCGTAGGGGCGCAGCGTGCTGCGCCCCTCAAGGTGCAAACTAGCATCAGAACTGAGGCACACCCTTCCCACCGGTTCAAATTTGCCTAAGTGAGCTAAATGCGATATAATGAGCGTCCAATGAACGGTTTTCCCCCTAGGGCTCACCATCATCACTCGTCTTCCAGGTACAATCCCCCAGAGAGGAGGTGAGAGCCTATCCAAACTTGCGAATTCTCTCGGTTAGTACACGAATTGACCCAGCTATCAGGTTATAACCCAAATACTCTGAGGAGGAGAAAACAATGCGTAAGTGGATATTTGCTGTGATGGCTGTGCTGCTGGTCGCTTCCTTGCTGACCGGATGCCCCAAACCATCTACAGTAGAGGCCCCGACGGAGGAGCCAACGGCAGCCCCTACCACGCCACCTCCTGCGAAGAAGTTCAAAGTGGGCATGATCTCGGACGTGGGTGGCATAGATGATGCCAGCTTCAACGAGAACACGTGGAAGGGTCTGCAGGATGCGGCTGAGCAGTTGGGTGTGGAGGCCAACTTCCTGGAATCTCAGGCCCAGGCCGACTACGAGAACAACATCATCGAGTTTGCCGAGCAGGGCTATGACATGATCATCACTGTAGGATTCCTGCTGGGCGATGCCACGTATAAGATGGCCAAGGAATATCCGGACGTGAAGTTTGCCATCGTGGACTATCCGTCCGGGGGTGAGGAGACGCCGAACCTGCAGGGCATCTTGTTCAACGTGGACGAAGCGGCCTTTCCGGTGGGCTACCTGGCGGCGGCCATGGCCGAGCAGCTAGACCCTGAGGACCCGATGGTGGTCTACATAGGTGGTATGCAGATACCGCCGGTGGAGCAGTTCATTGTTGCCTACGAAGCCGGGGTGAAGTACTACAACGAGAAGTACGGGAAGAACGTGAAGTTCACGGGGGTGTACGTAGGCGACTTTGAGGCTCCGGACCAGGGCAAGGTGCAGGCCAACTCCCTGATAGACGAGGGCGCGGACGTGGTCATGGGAGTGGGCGGCAAGACGGGCAATGGTGGTCTGGCGGCGGCCAAGGAGCGGGGCAAGTGGGGTATTGGAGTGGACGTAGACCAGTACTACACGTTGCCCAACGAGAAGGACATTCTGATCACCAGCACGGTGAAGCGCTTGGACAAGGCCGTGTTCAGCGTGATCAAGAATGCGGTGGAGGGTAAGTTTGAGGGCGGCACCGACTACATTGCCACGCTGGCGAACGAGGGTGTGGGCCTGGCTCCCTTCCACGACTTCGAGGACAAGGTGCCGGAGAACATCAAGGCCGACCTGATCCAGATTCAGCAGGACATCATTGACGGCAAGCTCTGGACCGGCTGGGGTGAGCCGCCTGAGGGTGCGGTCTCCAAGCCCGGTGAGGGCTTCAAAGTGGGCATGATCTCGGACGTGGGTGGCATAGATGATGCCAGCTTCAACGAGAACACGTGGAAGGGTCTGCAGGATGCGGCTGAGCAGTGGGGTGTGGA
>JACIWR010000108.1 GCA_014360845.1 Anaerolineae bacterium | reverse complement strand
TCTTCGGCCTGCACGATTACTACCGGGCCACGGGGGTCGAGCGGGCCCGGGAGCTCTTTGAGCAGGGCGTAGATGCGGTCCGCAACCGGTTGCCGGATTATGACGCCGGCTTCTGGAGCAAGTACAGTCTAAACCCTGATCCCGACTGGCGCAGCCACTGGAACCTGGCGGCTCCCATCTATCAGCAGGTCCACATAGACCTGTTACGGTTCCTATACAGAATCACCGGCGATCCGGTTTTCGAGCGGTGGGCAGCCCGTTGGGAGCACCAGCAGCGAACCCCCATCGGACGGTTGCTGGAGGTGGCTTTCGTGGTCTTCAAGGATGGAGTGTGGTTGGGGAAGCGGATCCGCTCCCTGCGGAACGGAGGAGGGGGGCGTGGCTGATCTCTTCATCGCCTGGGCGCCCCACAACCGGCGCAGCCAGCAACTGGCGGCGGCACTGGGGCTGGAGCTTCACTTCATTCACCGCTTGCGGTATCGGTCGCCGTTCCATGCGCCGGTCAAGTATCCGCTGATGGCGATGGAGACATGGCGACTGCTGGCCCGCGCCAGGCCGGAGGTCGTTTTTGTCCAGAACCCCCCACCGCTGTTGCCGCTGGTGGTACTGGCCTTCGCCGCTCGGCACCCATTGCGGCTGGTGGTGGATCACCACACCGCTGCCTTCTCCCGGGCCTGGGCCTGGTTGGGTCCACTGCGCCCCTGGATCGCCCGGAGGGCGGCGGTCAACCTGGTGACCAATGAGCATTGGCAAGAGGTCATCCAGACATGGGGCGGGAAGTCATTGATCCTGGACGACGTGCCCACCCGGTTCCCCGAGAGGGAGCCTTATCCCTTGCCCGCCGGACAGCACGTGGCGGTGATCAGTTCCTTTGCCCCCGACGAGCCACTGGAGGAGGTCCTGGGCGCGGCGCGGGTGCTACCTGAGGTCCACTTCCACATCACCGGCGACGTCCGGCGGGCGTCGGCCTGGTTGCTCCAGGCTGCGCCGTCCAATGTGCAGTTCACCGGCTTCCTGCCGGACGAACAATACTTCGGCCTGCTGCGCGCTGTGGATGCCATCGTCGTCCTCACCACTCGCGACCACACCAACCAGCGGGGAGGATGTGAGGGGGTCTGGCTGGGCAAGCCCCTCGTTCTCTCCGACTGGCCCGCGTTGCGACGCGCCTTCCACGGCGGGGCCGTCTTTGTCCGGAACACAGCGATGGACATCGCTAGGGGGGTGCGAGAGGCCCTGGAGCGTTGGGGGGAGCTGAGCGCAGGAATCCATGCCCTTCAGAGAGAACGACGGGTGCATTGGGTCAAGATATCAGCCTGTCTGAGAGGTGTGCTCGAGCGTGGGCACCTGCTCCAAGAGAACGCTTGTGCCAGAAAGGGAATAGAGACATGTACAGATCGCCCCATATCGTCCTGATCGTACTGGACTGTGTGCGAGCCCAGAATCTTTCTTGCTACGGGTATAAGCGCCCAACTACTCCCAACATTGACCGTGTGGCCGAGGAGGGGGTGTGCTACCGCCAGGCGGCCACCGTCGGCACTTGGACGGTACCAACTCACGCCACCTTGTTCACCGGCACTTATCCTGCCACTCACGGGGCTGTCAACGGGCATGCCTATTTGGATAATCACGTGATCACCCTGACCGAGGTGCTGAAGCGGATGGGATATGTGACGGTCGGTGTGAGCAACAACGGGTGGGTCAGCCGGGCTACCGGCATAGCCCGCGGGTTCGATGCGTTCGAGGAAAAATATCGGATGCCGCGCGGGCTGCGCCGACGGCTCTTCAGTGGGTATCGAAGAATGCGCTCCGCTCTTTCTCCAGGAGAGAAGGAATCCGCCCGCCGCACCCGGCGCTCGGTGCTCCGCTGGCTCAAACATATGGCAGCAGAAGATCGCCCTTATTTCCTTTTCATCCATCTCAATGATGCTCACTCCCCGTATGCCCCACCCCCGCCCTTCGCCCGTCGCTTTCTGGGTGATACGTCGCTTCGTCTGGCGAGAAAAGTGAACCAGGATAACACGGCCTGGCTGGCCGGGGCTGCGGAGATGGACGAGCAGGATTGGGCGCTGCTGACCGCCCTGTACGATGGCGAACTCGCCTACCTTGACCATCAAGTCGCTAGCTTCCTCTCGGCCATGCGGGAGCTGAACCTGCTCGATCGCACCCTGCTGATCATCACCGCCGACCACGGGGAGAACCTGGGAGAGCATGGACTGATCGGTCACGGCTATTGCCTCTATGATACCATCGTTCGTATCCCGCTCTTGATCCGCTACCCGCCTCTGTTCTCCGGCGGTCAGGTAGTGGACACACCCGTGAGCTTGGTTGATCTGTTTCCAACGGTTGTAGATGTGATCGAAGGAGACCCCGGAGATGCGGCAGCGCAGTGGAAAGGAGCCAGTTTCCACCCGGATCGTCTGGACCACCGCCCTTACCCTTTCACTGTATCGGTACGCCAGGTTTATGAACCTGTACTCCGCAAGCGCTTTGCTCCTTATCCCTCCTTTGACCTTTCACCCTATGCTCGCAGTGCCTGGGCCCTGCGGGATGGGAAATGGAAATACATCCTCCATGAGAACGGGGAAGAGGAACTTTACGACCTGGAAGCAGACCCCAATGAGCTTCAAAACCTGGCAACGGAGCACCCGCAGCAGGCAGTTAACCAGAGAAAACAACTCCTCAGCGTCTGCGATTCTTGGAGAGCGCCTGTACCTGAAGAGAAGCCAGAGCCAGAGTGGGACGAGGAGCTGGTAGAGCATCTGAGAGGCCTGGGGTACATCGCCTGAATTGGAGTAATTCATAACCAAAGCAAGATAAATAAGGCCTCGGGGAAAGAGCCGAACAATGCATTTGAGAACCAGAATAGGGATATTGGGAGTGCTTGCAATGCTGATGGTAAGCTGTTCGATTCTGAAAACACCAGTGCCGACTGGGGGAACGGACATTTACCACACCCCGCTCCCCACCACCATCTCACGCCTGACTACAACAGTGCCAGAAACTCCCACGCCTGTGCAAACGATGAATATCCCTTTCCTGTTTACGGGTCAACAACCTCCAGTCCTACCACCTTCGACGTTGAGCCATCCCTACTTGCTTTTCACCGCAGAAGATGTTCCTCACCTTCGCGAAGCAGCGTTCCAACCTCTCCTATCCCTGCATAAAGAAGCATATGCCTGGATGAAGGGGTACGCCGAGGCGAACAACACTCCGTTTGCCGCTCCCTTCGATGCTTTGGTTTGGTGGGTGGAGGGGAACGAGACCAGACTCGCCGAAGCGATCGAATCCCTCGTTCAAGCCCGCATGGAGGGGAGCGATAGTGAGCGAGCCCAGGATCTGCTCTCCGCTTCCCTGACCTATGATATGGTGTATGATCAACTCACCGAATTCCAGCGCCGTGCCGCTCAGAAAAAGATGGAAGAGCAAGCCGACTGGCTGCTGGATTTCCTTGTACGTAAGATCGCGGGGCGCAAGCCCGCCGACCATATGACGTGGCAATCCATCGCCGTAGCCCTGGCTGCTATGGTGATGCCTGAACACCCTAAAGCGCAGGAGTGGCTGGAGGGCGCCTTGCAGAGCCTGAGTTATGCCTGTGAGGACCTGGGGGGGACCGGCGGATGGTGGGATAAGGGATTCGATTACTGGCACCGCCCCTCCGCTTCCGCCTTCCCTTTCCTCCTCTGGGCCTGGTACAACATATACGGTGAAAATCCCTTCGCAGTGGAACAAGAATGTGACCTGGTCGGCCTCTTCCTCAGCGGTCCCCGATGTCGTACGCCGGACGGTCTCCGCTTTACCTACGCCGACACCCGCTCCGATTCCCCGGTGCGTGCCATCAATGCTATGGGGATGGTGCCCCTGATTGCAGAGGTAGACCCGGAAGCCGCCCGGTTTCTAGCCTGGGATGCGACCCACGCCTATCACCCATGGGCGGAGGAAAACGGGGAGCAGCACTTGCTGGATAACGATTACTGGACGATGTGGGACCAGTTAGTCTACTTCGCCCATCACGACCCTTCGCTCTCACTCAGCGCCACACCCCCGGCGCCCCCAACCCAGACGATCCCCGGTGCAGGTGTCGCGGTCCTGCGCACCGGCTGGGAGAAAGACGACTTCGCTGTATTCGTGCAAGGAAAACGTTCTTTCTCCTCCTCTCACTCCGACCAGGATGCCAACAGCTTCCAGGTCTACGGCTATGGAGCTTGTCTCTGGTGTGAGGCTTCCCACTCTATCCAGCAACGTCAGGCCTCGCGCTTCCCCTACCAGCGCCCCCAGGCACACAACACGATCACCTACGGAGAAACCCGCGACGGCGCTTGGCGAACGGCGTGGTATGGGGGTCCGAGCTACGGCGATGTGTTTGACCTTGTTTGGGGGTTCGATCTGCAAGGTCTGAATGGAGCTGCCCTGGAGGGGTCCTACAACCGCTATGCTTACGGTGATCCTGTTCCCTACCTCCACGTGGCAGACCTGGAGCGGGCAGTGCTGCTAGTAGAAGATGGCACTGGCTCTCACGTGATCGTCTATGATTGGGTCGCCGGACCGCACCAACAGACGTGGCACTGGACACTCCACGGCTGGGGTTCAATTAGCGGGAAGGAAGACACGCGAGTATGGACGTACACACCCGAAGGTCGTATCGTGCGGGCGCTCGCGCGGTTGGTAGTCCCAGGGAACGCGGTATTCGCCGAGCGGCCCGGTGAGCATGATGGCGTCGTCCACACTTATGTGGAAGCCAGTTACCAGGGCGAAGAAGCTACTTTTCTAGCAGTGTTGTACCCTTACGCCGAATCCACAGGGATGACAGCTCCCGATATAACCGAGATCTCCCAAGGAGCTGTTGCCGGTTTCGTACTGGAAACAGAAAAAGAACGAGAAATTGGCTGGATACAGCAAAACTCTGCCGAGGCGGAGTTGGTTGGTATCCAAAGCGATGCCCGGGGCGTCTTTGCCCAATGGCAAACTGACGAACTGCAGAGCTGGTGGGTGTATCGGAGCTCATTTATCACGTTCGATGGAGAAGTAATCTTACGCTCCTCATCGCCGATTGCCTTTGCAGCCCTCAGTTATGAAGATAGGTCAACTGTCCGAGGGATATTCGAAAACACATCGCCCCTTAGTATAGCCTTCTACGCACCGGGAGCATGCGAGGTCGTAGTAGATGGGGTGCCGGTTACCCACGCGAGCACTTATGATAACCTCGTCCAATGGCATCAAACAACAACAGGGACTCACACACTGCTCATCTCTACAAGCGACAAGGGAGGATAACCAAATGGCTTCCCGTATCTGCATGGTCGTGCACGCCTACTATCCTGTGAGGGAGCCCCGGGTTCAACGTGAGGCGGAAGCTTTAGTGGACGGAGGATACGAGGTTGATGTCCTCTGCCTCCGCCGCCCAGGAGAGCCGGCCCAAGAGCGTTCCAATGGTGTAGCCGTCTACCGCCTACCGGTGCACCGCCATAAGGGCAGGGGACTGATAATCCAGTTCTTAGAGTACATAATCTTCCTGGTATTGGCGAGCTGGAAATTGGCCCGACTCCACCTCCGACGACATTACCTCGTGGTGCAAGTACATACCCCACCAGACTTTCTGGTCTTCAGCGCTTGTCTACCCAAATTGCAGGGATCTAAAGTGATTCTGGATATTCATGATGTCATGCCAGAATTCTTCGCAGCGCGAACCGGTCAGACACTGAACGGCTTGCCGGCGCGAATCTTGCGACTTCAAGAGAGCCTCTCCTGTGCTTTTTCCGATCACGTGATCACGGTCACAGACCTGTGGCGAGAGACACTCATCTCGCGAGGATTGTCCCCGGAGAAATGCTCAGTTGTGATGAACGTCGCAGATGATCAAATCTTTCACCCTATACCACCAGAGACTGCGACATCTCACTCCAACGGATTCCACCTTATCTATCACGGCAATATAACTCATCGCTATGGATTGGACATACTTATAAAAGCTGTAGCACTGGCACGGAAAACCGTGCCCGATCTTCAGCTAACCATCCATGGCCACGGAGATTACCTGCCCGAACTTCAACAACTGGTGAGTGAAATGGGCTTGCAAAAATGTGTCCATTTCAGCACTCAACTGCTACCGCTGCACGAGTTACCATCATTAATCCTTAGAGCCGACGCTGGTATCGTACCATACCGGCAGGATATTTTCACTGATGGGATTCTGCCGACCAAGTTGATGGAATACGCAGCCCTGAATATGCCGGTGATCGCAGCCAAAACAACCGCGATTAAGACCTATTTCGATGAAGATATGGTAGAATTTTTCGAACCAGGTAACATCGAAGAACTAAAGGAGTGCATTGTGCGATTGCACCGTGACCAAGAGCGCCGTCAGCATCTGGCCCGTGCTATTGGACGCTTCTCGCAACACCACTCCTGGAACCAACAGCGCCAAGCTTATATAAAACTGATCAATCGCCTAATAACCGAACAAACCAACTGCAGAGATTGCGGGTAGTCTTCCCCAATCGTGTTGATGCGATTCTGGTTCCCTTTTTCACCGCAGAGAACGCCGAGATCGCTGAGAAAATCTATGAATCTCTGCGAACTCTGCGTGCTCTGCGGTGAAGAGAAGGCATCAACACAAAAGAGGGAGACCACCCAACTCCGCGAGATCGGAAATGCGAAAACTATCTGGTCAACAAATGGCAGGCGGCGTAGTGGCTGTCGGCTATCTGTACCAGCTCCGGCTCCTCCTGGCTGCAGATTTCTATGGCGACAGGGCAGCGGGGATGGAAGCGGCAGCCGCTGGGCGGATTGACCGGGTTGGGAATCTCGCCGCGCGGCAAGGCAGCCGTGCGGCGGAAATGGGGATCGGGCACTGGCACGGCGGCCAGAAGCGCTTGGGTGTAGGGATGCCCCGCATGCCCGTAGACCTCCTTTAGCGGTCCCATCTCGACGATGCGCCCCAGGTACATGATGGCGATGCGGTCGCAGATGTATTTGGCAGTGGCCAGATCGTGCGTGATGAAGAGATAAGTCAGTCCGAATTCTTCCTTGAGCCGGATCATCAATTCCAGCAGGAGAGCCCGGACCGAAACATCGGCCATGGCGATGGGCTCGTCGGCCACGATGAGTTCCGGGGTCAAAATCAGAGCACGGGCGATAACGGCCCGTTGGCGCTGACCGCCGCTGAGCTGGTGTGGGTACTTTTCGTACAGCGTGGCCGCGGGGGTCAGTCCGACCTTTTCCATGATAGTGATCACACGCTCTCGCTTGTCCTCGCCGCGGGCTATGCCGTGAATCTCCAGGGCATGGCCTATGCCGTCGCCGATTTTCATGCGCGGGTTCAAGGAGGCGTAAGGGTCCTGGAAGATGATTTGCATCTGTCGTCGTAGTTCCCGCATCTGCTTGCTGTTCAGGGCGACGATATCTTGGCCGTTGAAGATGATGTGACCCTGGGTCGGCTCTATCAGGCGCAGGATGAGCCGGCCTGTGGTGGTTTTACCACTGCCGCTCTCGCCGGCCAGGCCAAAGACTTCACCGCGTTTGATGTCAAAGCTGACACCATCCACGGCGCGCACGTAGTCGAGCCGGCGTGTCATAAGGGTTTCGATGAAGCTTGTCTGTACGGGAAACCATTTTTTCAAATCGCGAACTTCTACCAGGTTGTCGTTCATTGTGATTGTTGTCCTCGTGGTATCTTGTCCGGGCAGGCTGGAAGGCCTGCCCCACTTCTCTTTTCGGATGGGCTCTTACCAGTTCAGCCGCTGAGCGGTTGATAACCAGGCTCAGTTGTCCTGCCTCATGGCGCTGCTCTGCTTGATGGATTCGGGAAGGTCTTTGGTGTGGCAGCCGGGCCAGCAGCGCATGCGATAGTATCCCGAGTAGCTGGTATAGCCGGGCTTTGTTGCTTCGGGGGTCGGTGTGCTTGTGGCCTGTGCTGCTTGTGCTACCGTCTCTAACTCGGTCGTGAGAATGGCTCCGCTGATGGTCAGCAGCAGACAGGCCAGCGTTGACAGAACCAGCAAGCGCTTCATCTTCGCACCTCCCTTTGAGAAACAAAGCGATAGTGGGGCGCTCAGTACAACCAGCAAGCCACGCGATGTCCGTCTTCCACCTCTTTCATGATAGGTTCATAGGTATGGCATTTGTCCATGACATGCGGGCAGCGGGGATGGAAACGACATCCCGGTGGAGGCTCGATGAGATCGGGGGGCGAGCCGGGCATAGTTTCCAGCTTCTGCGAATCCAGGCTGATGTTAGGGATGGAGCGCAACAACCCCTGCGTATACGGATGTAACGGTTTGTCATATAGCTCGACGGCGCTGGCCACCTCCATCAACTTGCCGGCGTACATGACGGCAATGCGATCGGCCAACTCGGCTACGATACCCATGTTGTGGGTGATGAGAATCATCGAGAGCTCAAAAGAAGCTTTTAGCTCCTTCATGAGGTCTAGAATCTGGGCTTCTACGATAACGTCCAGGGAGGTGGTCGGCTCGTCGGCGATAATCAACTCCGAATTCAATATCAAAGCCAGGCCGATCATGATGCGCTGTCGCATGCCCCCGCTCAGTTGATGGGGGTAATCCGTCAGGCGGTCGGCGATGATGCCCAGTCTGTCCACCAGCTCCGCGGCTTTCTGCCGTGCCTCCTGGGCTGAGACGGCTTTTTCGTGGGTACGCACTGTCTCGATGAAGTGATCGTCAATGCGCTGTAGCGGGTTGAGGCAAGTCATAGGGTCCTGGAAGATCATGGCGATGCGCTTGCCACGGATGGTTCTCATCTCCTGTTCCGTTTTCTGGAGCAGGTCCTCGCCGTTGAAGATTATTTGTCCTCCTGTAATTTCTCCCGGCGGACGGACCAGGCGCAGGATGGAAAAGCCCAACGTTGACTTGCCACATCCCGACTCCCCCACCAAGCCCAGGGTCTCGCCGCGCTGGACTTCCAGGCTGACTTTGTCCACAGCTTTGACCAGGCCGGCCCGGGTAGCGTAGCTAACTTCTAGATCCGTGATTTTCAACAAAGGCTCCGTCATGTCTGTCCTCATATTACGATTACGATTTACGATTCTGTGAGTCGAGGGTTCAAGATCTCGTTCAGACCTTCTCCCAGCAGGGCAAAGCCCAGGGCTACCAGAGCGATCATCAAGCCGGGGAAGGTGATAATCCACCAGTAACCGCCGGGCAGGAAGGCTTTGCCTTTGCTCAGGTCGTAGCCCCAATCGGGTTTACTGGGGTCTATGCCCAGGCCCAGGAAGCTCAGCCCCGCTTCGGTGAGGATGGCATCGGCAATGTTCATGGAGAAGACCACCACGATAGAAGGGATGACGTTGGGAAAGACGTAGAGCCGCAGGATGGTGGCGGCCGTAGCTCCCAGGCTGCGCGCGGCCTCCACGTACAGTTCCTCTTTCACCGAGAGGGTTTGCCCCCGGACCACGCGGAAGTAGGTGGGCACATAGACTACTGAGATGGCCACAGCCATGTTGAGCACCCCTGGTCCCAGCATGGCAGCCATGGCGATAGCCAGGATGAGCCCGGGGAACGAATACACGCTATCCATAATCAGCGACAACGTGCGGTCTAAATAGCCGCCGATGAAGCCCGAGAGCAGGCCCAGGGGCACGCCCACCAGAGCGGAGAAAATGGCGGAGAGCAAAGCCACTTTGAGCACGGTGTCGGCGCCGTGGATGATGCGGCTGAACACGTCGCGGCCCAGATTGTCGGTGCCCATGATGAAACGGCCTCCAAAGGGTTGGCCGACAATTTTGAGTTCGTCGGGATGTTCCTCGACCCACTGGCGACCTATAGCCTCGTCGGCCACCACGGCGTCTACCTTGCCCTCCAACAGGTCTTGGAAGGCTTTCTTCACCTTGGGCTGCTTTTTCAGCGTGATGCCCTCGACATCTTTGTAGCGGGTGGCGGCAGTGCTGTTTACCTCCACCCCGATGGTCTTGCCCACCAGGGAGTCGGGTCCTTCGATGTCGGTGTTATCGCTGCGCACCACGAGCACCTGTACTCCGGAGCCGGGCCTGGCGAAAGATTGCCCCACGAAGGCTTCGGGATCGTAGGGGGCCAGCCTGGTGGCCAGCAGGGTAAAGGTGAACACGGCAATGAGAATGACCGCGCCCGCCAGGGTTATGTACCATTCTGTGCCATACCATTTAGCGCCCCGGGCGAACCAGGCGGCCAGACCATCTCGTCTGAGCACATCCCGCAGCGTTGTCGCTCTTTCTTCTACAACCATTTGCTATCCTCTTAACTATGATGATGGATGTCTAGTAACGGATACGCGGGTCCAGGTACGCGTACAAAATATCTACCAGCAGGCTGACGCCTGCCACCAGAAAGGCGAAGAAGACGATACCTCCTTGAATGGAGGGGAAATCTCGATATTCGATTCTCTCGGCCAGAAAACGCCCCATACCCGGCCAGGAGAAAGTGGTCTCGGTAAGCACCGCACCGGCCAGCAACAGGGCAAATTGCAGACCGAGCATGGTGAGAATCGGGATGAAGGCGTTTTTCAGCGCGTGCTTGTAGACCACGATGCGTTCCGGGATACCCCGCGCCCTGGCGGCAGTGATGAAGTCCTGGCGCAGAGTGCCGAGCATGTTGGCCCGCGTCAGGCGGGTGAAAACGCCGGAGAGATACAATCCCAGGGTCAGAGAAGGCAGGAATAGATGCTTCAGGGCACTGCGCAGGCTGGCCCAGTTGCCGGTGACGATGCTATCGAAAACGTAGAATTGGGAGAGGAAGTTGAGCACAGAGGTCACCAGGCTGCTGATGGCCGGGGGCCATGTCTGGAGGGTCGCCTCCAGGTTATAAGCCTCGATGATCGGCTTGGGCTGCAGTTGCGTGCCTATGCGCCCGGCCACCGGCAGGCTCAGATTGACGCCCAGGGTTTTCTCTGACCAGGAACCCAGCCAGACGGCGAAAATCAGTTGCAGCATCAGGCCCAACCAGAACACGGGTAGAGCGTAGACCACGATGCTGTAGATGCGGAAGCCATAATCGGCGACACTCCGCCGCTTGTGCGCGGCGTAGGCCCCGGTGGAGATGCCTATAATGGTGGTGATAATCATGGAAAAGACAGATAGCTCTAGCGTGGCGGGGAACTTTTCCGCCAGATCGCTGATCACAGGGCGGCCTCGCACCGGAGCAATGGAGGTACCCAGGTCCAAACGCACGAGACTCCACAAGTAGTTGAAATACTGGCTATCGAGGATGTTGTAGCTCACCTGGTATTGGTCTATGGGGGCCCAGCCCTCCAGCCTTGCCTGCGGCCCACCAGCGGGAATCCTGACCCGCAGCCAGTGGTAGCCGTCTATGTCTGCCTCATCGAGGATGCTGAACTCGGCGCTTACCCGGCGCAGCCAATCCTGCTGTCCTGGGGAAATCCAGCCCTCGAAGTCCTCTCCCACGGCTATGCGCAGCCATTCACCTTCCTCGTTGCGCTGGCGATCGCTGATGGCATAGCGCTCTCCCTGGGCCACCAGCAGGGTCACCTCGGCATCGGAGCTGGGTTCGGCCCGCAGGATTAGTCGTTCGGGCAGGACGGTGGCCCAGCTCCCCCGCAGGTTGATGAACAGGGGTTTGTCCAGTCCCTGGGCATGGCGGATGGAGTCCACGTATTCCTGGGGAGCGCCGGGGCGCATGGTGGCGCGGATGGGATCGCCCGGCATGATGCGCAGGATGACGAAGACCAGGGTGACCAGGATAAAGATCATAGGAATAGTGAGCAGAATGCGTGTGACGATATAGGCGCGTAAAGATGACATAACTCATCCCTTGAT
>JACIWR010000107.1 GCA_014360845.1 Anaerolineae bacterium | reverse complement strand
CAACACACACCCCGACTGCGACTCCGACTCCCACCAATACGCCCACAGCGACCTCAACACCCACGGATACGCCCACCGCGACACCGACACACACCCCGACCGCGACCCCGACTCCCACCAATACGCCCACAGCGACCTCAACACCCACGGATACGCCCACCGCGACTCCGACGGCCACAAGCACACCCACCGCCACACCTGCCCCAGCCTCGTACGAGGAAAGAATCTACCTGCCCCTTGTCCTCAAGTCTTCCTCTACTGCTGAGATGGCAGGTGAGGCCCGTGACCTCCAACCGTGGGAGTGGCTCCTCTGGCTTGTCGGCGTACTCGGTCGTATAAAGGCACCCTGAATCATGCCCAGAGCTTTTTTCTTTCCCAGTTATCTCGGTAGCGGTTTCGGTCATGTCGGTCGCTGTCTGGCCCTGGCTACTGAACTCTCAGCCCGCGGCTGGGAAGTAGCTTTTGCTCTGGCCGGTCCGCACCTGGCGCGCGTGCGCGCGGCTGGCTACCTGGTCTACGAACCGAGGAAACCCTTTCGCCCCCGTCCGGAGACAAAAGAGGGGCCAGCTTTTACCATTTTCTCCGATATGAACTTCCAGCTCGTGCGCGATGGCTTCCGCAACCCACGCGTGGTACGGGCCACGGTTAAAGAAGAGCTGCGCTTCGTGGAACGTTTCAAGCCCGATGTGCTGGTGGGGGACACCTGGCCGCTGACCAGTGTGATAGGCCGCTTAACCGGTTTGCCGGTGGTGCAGATCATCAAGTCGGTGGTCCATCCGGCCCGGCCCAATCTCATCTGGTGGGAGCCGCCACCGCCCGGCCTGCTCTCTCCCGACCCGCGGCCCGTGTTCAATCCCGTGTTGCGGCGCTGGGGTCTGCCGGAGATCGCCCGCGCCGAGGATTTGCTCAGCGGTGATCTGTTACTGGTCCCCAGCATCCCGGAGCTGGACCCTCTGCCACCCGATCTGCCGGATACTTATTACGTGGGCGCTCTTGTCGCCAGCAGTGATGTGTCCACTCAAGAGCCGCCCTGGTTCGCCAATCTGGACCCCTCGCGCCCGCTGTTGTACGTCACCATCGGCGGCGGGGCCGGGCCGGTGGGCAGCCGTCGCTTCTTCGCCCTGGTGGCCGAAGCTTTTGCCCAGACCCCCTGGCAGGTGATTGTCTCTACCAGCGCCAAGTTTTCGCCAGCAGACTTGCCCGTTCCGCCGCCCAACATTCGCTTTGAGTCCTGGGTGCCGGGTCTGGCGGTCATCGCCCGCAGCGACGTGGTGATGTTCCACGGCGGCTACGGCACAACGATGGAGTGCGTGCGCTGTGGCGTGCCCAGCGTCATCATTCCTTTCCACAGCGAACAGGAGAGCAATGGCCGCCGCCTGGAAGCCAGCGGGGCGGGACTGGTTCTGCTACCCGGTTCCTCACCTCCCCAGGCGATGCCTGGTCGCTGGGGTGGGGGCAGGTTCATCACCCTGATCCGGCGCGCCAGCGATCTCACTGCTCTCCGGTTGCGCCAGGCCGTAGAAGAAGTGTGGAAGAATGAGGACTATCGGCAGAATGCGCAACGTCTGCGGGAGGAATTGGCTCGTTATGGGGGAGCGGCGCAGGCGGCGCATTTGATCGAAGAGTGTAGAATGTAGGGCGGGCTGCAGCCTGCCGTCTGATAAACTTGAGCGTCAGACTACAAGCCCGATCTGCAGATTGGTTTAAGTTGCTCAACCTCGGCATTATTGCCGAGGTTCTTTTTTAGGTAAGTTCTAGGTAATTTATTACGGGAATCCAACCTTTGCTCGGTATAATTGGGTTGTGTGAGAATGGACGCACACTGCTTCGTGTGTGCAGATTTCATTATGAGGAGACATAAAATGGCCAAGAAGCTGCTTCTGACCCTGGGTTTGGCAGTGGCGATGCTAGGCGGATTGCTCATAGCGGTCGCTTTTGCAGACGGACCCACCTTTGACCTGGATCAGGGAGATGAGAATCTTCGCATAGTAGGAGAAAATGCTCTGGATTGGCTGGGTGAGGTAACCAGTGGCGACATCAATAACGATGGGGTGGCGGATTTGATCATCGGTGCTTCTGGATATGATCACGATGGCATGAGCGACGCTGGTGCTGTCTACGCCATTTGGGGCCGTGCTGACCTGACAGGCACGATTGACCTGAACAGCAGTGGAGAAGCAGCGGAACTCACCATCTACGGTGGCGAAGCAGATGGGTACGTGGGACACGCCGTGGCTAGTGGCGATTGGAATCATGATGGGGTAGATGACATTGTCATTGGTGCAGATGGTGTGTCCAACCGCCAGGGAGCTGTTTATGTGATCACTGGCTCCTCTTCTTTGACACACACTTTGTACCTCACGGATACCAATACACCCTACCTCTCCGTCTACGGCGAATCCGATGGCGATCGCTTGGGGCGCTCGGTGGCGATCGGCGACGTCAACGGCGATGGTTGGCAGGACTTGATCCTCGGAGCCTATTGGGATTATGCCCTGGGGCGGCCACGGGCGGGGACGGTATACGTCATTTTCGGAGCAAGCGGACTTTCCGGTACCATTGACCTGAGTGCTGGCGATGAGGCCGACGTCACCATCTATGGGCCTCTGGCTGAGGACTGGCTGGGCCGTTGGGTGGACTGTGGAGATGTTGACGGCGACGGAGTGGAAGATATTCTCATCGGCGCGTCCCGGGGCGATGTGCCGGGGCACACAGACGCGGGCAAAGTGATACTCATCTACGGCAGTGATACGCTTCCCTCTACTATAGATTTGGCTACCACCAATATTATCTCCGAGGGCTTAGGTTTGGTCTTCTACGGCAGTGATGACTATGCCGGTGCCGGGTTCTACGTCAGCAGCGGAAACATCAACGGCGATGT
The DNA here is from genome assembly GCA_014360845.1 of Anaerolineae bacterium. Taxonomy (GTDB): domain Bacteria; phylum Chloroflexota; class Anaerolineae; order JACIWR01; family JACIWR01; genus JACIWR01. The sequence continues at coordinate 8,935 of JACIWR010000107.1, read as the reverse complement.
CAGCCCGCAAGGATATGCTTACGAAGACTTAGTTATTACTGCTTATCGAGAGGGCTACAACGAGGACGGAGAAGCTTATGTGATTTATGGTGGCACGGAGATCACTAGTGGAGTGACTATCACCCCAGGCACTTGGGGAATCAACATGGCTGATTGCGTAGATGTGACAGTTTTTGCCGGCGCTGCTGGAGACCGTCTAGGCCGTTCTGCTGCCAGTGCCGACTTCAACGGTGACGGCTACGACGACGTCCTGATCGGCGCACCTCGAGCGGACCGCACAGCGACGATCACCGATGTGGGTTACACCTACGTGATTTACGGTGGGGCCAGTTTGAGCTCTACTATCAACGTCAGTCCCACAAGCAATGTGGATATCCTGGTCATCGGCGATGACGCCGATGATGAATCGGGACGGGCCTGCGGAGCCGGTGACCTGAACGATGATGGGGTGGACGATCTGATCATCGGCGCAGCGATGGCTCTCTCACAGACCGGTGAGGTATATGCCATCTGGGGTCCCAAAGCCACCTCTATCACCCTGGAGCCGGCCTCGACGGTGATCACCGGCGGGCTTTCCGTAGCCTACACCGTGACGGCTACCAACGCCTACTCCCAATCCTACGACGCCACCAATTATCTGACGAGCTACGACATTGACGGCGCAGCCGGCGGCTCCTGGAGCGGCAACGTCTACACCACCGGCAACGACGGCACCTGGACCGTCACCGCTACCCACCGTGGCCTGACCGATACGGCGGAACTCCTGGTGGATGGCACTGCCCCGGTGATAAGCGAGGTCAACGTGACCTCTGACAATGCCGCCCACTTCTACAACCCCGGCCTGACCGCCGAGGGCGGCACGGTGTACTTCAACAGCCTGGCCGGTGAGGGCGCGGACCAGACGCTCACCGTGGTGGTGACCATGACCGAGGCCAACCCGGTCAGCCTGACCGGAGGCACGGCCTTCGGCACCACGCCGCCCGCCGACACCAACGGCGCCGACGGGTGGCAAATCACCTATGATGTGGGGACCGAGCCTGGCGATCAAACCGATGTTCCCTTCACCGTGACCGACATCGTCTGGCTGACCGATCAGGCTGTCATTGACTTCATCGAGGACAACGTCGCGCCCACGGGCAGTGTGACCGCGCCCACGGGGCCATATGTCAACGAGACACAGCCCGATTTCACCGCCGATGCCGACGACGCGACCAGCGGTGTGGCCTCGGTGCTCTTCCAGTACAAGCTGAGCAGCGAGGGCAGCTACACCGACCTCTCCACCGACACCACATCACCCTACCAGGCGGTGTGGGGCAGCGAGGCCCTGGCCGATGGACAAACCTACAACCTGCGGGTGGTCGTCACCGACAACGCGGGCAATCCTGGTGCCAGCGAGGTGGTCACCATCACCTGCGACCTCTCTATGCCGACTATGGAGCCTATTGTCGAGACCGAGGGGCAACATTACAACAGCGCGCCGGTCTTCTCCAACTTCGGCTTTGACGACAACGAGGACCTGGACGACGGCTGGTATCAGATGGACAGCTACACCGGCACGTGGACGCTGCTGTTCACCGATGTATCCGGCCCCTCTTGGGACGACGATGGGTGGAGCCTCCCCGGTTTCGACGCTCTCAGCGAAGGCTCGCACACCATCTACTTCCGCGCCAGCGACGACGTAGGCAACGAGGTGGGTTCCGGCGGCGAGTGGAGCTGGCAGTTCTACAAAGACACCACACCCCCGACGATGGAAACCATCTCCGAACCCCAGGGCCAGTACTATAACAGCGCGCCCGTCTTCTCCAACTTCGGTTTCGATGACGAACAAGCCCTGGATGCCGGCTGGTATCAGATTGATAGCTACAGCGGCACATGGGTTCCCCTGTTCGCCGGTGAAGCGGGGACGGCATGGGATGACGATGGCTGGGAGCTGCCCGGCTTCGATGGCCTGAGCGAGGGTTCACACACCGTGTACTTCCGTGCTCGCGATGATGCCGGCAACGAGGAAGGTGAGAATGGCGAGTGGAGCTGGCAGTTCTACAAAGACACCACCGCCCCGACCATCACCTACACCGACCCGACGGCGGGCGGTGCCACCGCCTGCTACACTGCCGACCCCGGCGCGGTGATAGATGTGGACTTCGGTGTGGCCGGCGGCTCTGATCTGGATTATGCTCAGTATCGGGTGGGCGCTGGCGACTGGCAGACCATCTTCAGCGCGGATCGTTCTACCGATTACACCGACACCTGGGCTGTGGACTGGTCGCTGTTGGCCGAGGGCGAGAACGAGATCAGCATCCGCGTGGCCGATGTGGCCGGAAACCTGGTCACCCACACCTACAGTGCCGGCAGCAGCGGGTTCCTGTTCCGCAAGGACAGCCTGCCGCCCTACATCAATACGGTGTCCGTCAACTCCAGCAAGAGCAACTACTTCTACAATCCCGGCCTGAGCGAGGATGGCGGCACGGTCTACTTCAACAGCGTGGACGGTCAGGGCGGCGACCAGGTGCTCACCGTCGAGGTGACGATGACCGAAGCCAATCCGCTTCGGCTGGACGGCGGCACGGCCTTTGGCTCCACGCCCAGTGACACCAACGGTGCCGACGGTTGGGCGGTGAGCTACACTGTGGCCGCCGGTGCTGGTTCGGAAAACGGGGTGTTGTTCACGGTCACCGACCAGGGTGGATACACCGATACGGCCACCGTCAACTTCATCCAGGATAACATAGCGCCTACGGCTACCGTGGTCACGCCCACCGGCACGCTGACCAGCATCGGCGTCATCCAGGGTACGGCGACGGATAACTCTGGCGGCGCCGGTCTGAGCCAGGTCGAGTTGCAGGTCACCGACGGCACCAATTACCTGCAAGCAGATGGCTCCTGGTCCACCAGTGCCGTCTGGCTCACACCCAGCGGCCTGGCAAACTGGAGCTACGACACCAGTGGTGTGACCTGGGCGGAGACGTCGTACACTATCCGCGTGCGTACCACCGACCGGGTGGGGAACGTGGGCAGCGACGAGAGCACTTTCACCTATGAAGCGCCGGCCGGCCCGATGCGTTACATCTACCTGCCCCTCATCTTCAGGAATTACTAAACCCAACCTTACAAGGTGCTTATGGGTAGGCGAAGGCTGCCTTCGCCTACCCGGAGACCCTCTACTCATGGATAGAATCATGCGCATTCTATATGTCACACCTTACGTGCCTTCATTGATTCGCGTGCGACCGTACAACCTCATCCGTTATCTGGCGCGGCGGGGCCATCAGGTGACAGTATTGGCCCTGCGGAGCAGCGCCGGTGAGCTGAGCGACGCTGAGGCTCTGCGCCGAGAAGGCGTAGAGGTGGAAACGGTCCTGTTGCCTCGCTGGCAGTCGTTGCTTAACTGTCTGCGTGCCTTGCCTACCCGCACTCCCCTCCAGGCGGCCTACTGCTGGTCAACGGCGTTGGAGACTCGCCTGCGGGCGCTGATGGCTGAGAAACGGTTTGACCTGGTGCACGTGGAACATCTGCGAGGAGCGCACTTTGGCGCAGTGGCGGGGGGCGTGCCCCGCGTCTACGACTCCGTGGATTGCATCAGTCTGCTCTTCGACCGCACTCGGCACGAAAGCCCTCGCTGGACCAGTCGCCTGATGGCCCAGATGGAGCTGGGCCGCACTCGTCATTACGAGAGCCGGTTGCTCGCCATGTACGACACGGTTCTGGTCACCTCACGGGATGACAAGATGGCCCTGGAGCGCCTGTCCAATCGGGCCAAGAGGGAGAGACAAGCGCCGGTGGTGGTGCTCACCAATGGGGTGGACCTGGACTATTTTGCGCCTATGGATGTGCCTCGCGAACCGGAATCCCTGGTCTTCTCCGGCAAGATGAGTTATCACGCTAATGTAGCCGCGGCTCTGTACCTGGCCCAGGAAATCATGCCTCTGGTCTGGGCCCGACGGCCGCAGGCAACGCTCACTCTGGTGGGGAAGAATCCCCCCATGGCTGTTCGCGCTCTGGCCTCCGATCCGCGCATCCGCGTCACAGGCTATGTGCCGGACATTCGCCCCTACCTGGCGCGTGCCACGGTAGCGGTGAGCCCCATTCGTTACGGTGTAGGAGTGCAAAACAAGGTGCTGGAGGCGATGGCCATGGCCACGCCGGTGGTCACCACCCCCCAGGCGTGTGGCGCTCTGCAGGTCTGCGATGGGGAGCACCTCCTTGTTGCCGAGGGTGCCGATATGTTGGCCTGGCAAATCGAGCGCGTCTTGGCCGATCCCCCATTGGCCGAGAGTTTGGGGCGCAGTGGACGGCACTATGTGGAAGTTCACCACGATTGGCGAGTAGCAGCGGAAAACCTGGAGCAAATATATCAACGCACTATTGAAGCTTTCTGGGCTGCGCGAGAAGCTCAGCCCGCCTTCCAGCGCTTGGCTGAACCGGTAAAAATCTGATATTCGACGAGATAACCAGCACAAGTATCTTCTCAAAATGTAGGAGCGAACCCTTGCGGTCGCCCAGGCGGGCAGGTGCAAGACCTGCCCCTACCCCAAATTATTGAGAAGATACCAGCACAACATAGTTCCATCGAGAGGGTCAGACAATGCAAACAACAAAAGAGACCCAGGCAATACTTGATTGGTTGGTAGGGCAAAGTCGGCCCAGGGAACAGGTGCGCCTGACGCGTAGGGGGGGTATGCGTTTTGTCCTGGCCCTGTTGCCAATTCTGGACGCCATGACCATCGGGCTCAGTTTTGCCCTGGCCTATTACTTGCGTTTTGCGAACCCGCTGTGGCCTTACTACGCGGTCTATTCCTCAGCCTTCTACTTCCAATTGGTCTTGGGACTGATCCCCACCTGGCTCATCCTCTTCGCCATCTACGGTTTGTATGAACCTCGCAACCTGTTGGGCGGGACCGGGGAGTACGCACGGGTGGTCAATGCCTGCACCATTGGCATTGTGGTGGTGCTGTGTTACTCCTTCTTCGTCCGCGGCCTGGAACAGGATATCTCCCGTGGTTGGTTGTTGGTGGCCTGGGCGCTGTCTGTGCCCATCGTCGGCAGCGGGCGGTTCGTCTTCCGCCGCTTCATCTATCGCATGCGGGAGCGAGGGCGCTTTCTCACTCGCACACTGGTGGTAGGTGCTAACGACGAGGGGCGTTTGATCGCGCGGCAGTGGAGTGTTTCTCCGGCGGCGGGAGTGAACGTGTTGGGTTTTGTGGATGACCGAATCGCTCCCGGAACCATGGTGGAAGGGGTGCCGGTGCTGGGTAACTGCGAAGCCCTCAGCTCATTGGTGAAGCGGCTGAAAGTGGATGAGTTGGTGGTAGTGCCCACAGCCGTAGGCCGCGAGACTCTTCTGGAGATATACCGCACTCTGGGGACGAATAACGGCGTGACGGTGCGTCTCTCGCCGGGCCTGTATGAACTGTTCACCACCGGCGTGCAGGTGCAGGAAGTGGGCTTCGTCCCCCTGGTCAGCCTCAATAAGCTGCGCATCACCGGTGCGGACGCGGTGTTGAAGAAAGTCCTGGACTACGGCCTCACTATCCCGTCTCTGATTCTGCTGGCTCCCGTGTTCTTGGTGATTGCGCTGCTGATCAAGCTGGACTCGCCGGGACCGGTCATCTACCGGCGGCGCGTGGTAGGCACCGGTGGACGTCACTTCGACGCTTTCAAGTTCCGCACCATGCGCGTGGACGCGGATGCCTATCTGGAGCAGCATCCGGAGCTGGCAGAGGAGTTCAGGCGCACAGGCAAGATAAAGAACGATCCGCGAATCACGCGCTTGGGGCGCTTTCTACGCACCACCAGCCTGGATGAGCTCCCACAACTGTTCAATGTCTTGCTGGGGCAGATGAGCCTGGTCGGGCCGCGCATGATCTCCCCGCCGGAGCTGGAGAAGTTCGGCAAGTGGCGGCACAATCTGCTGACCGTGAAACCGGGCCTCACCGGGCTGTGGCAGGTAAGTGGGCGCAGCGACCTGACTTATGAAGACCGTGTGCGCCTGGACATGCACTACATCCGCAACTACACCATCTGGTTGGACTTGCGTCTTTTGGTCAACACTGTGGGGGTCGTGCTGCGCAGAAAAGGAGCCTATTAAGCTGTAGGCTTTCACGGAGGAAAAGGGGGTTGAGCAATGAAAGCATTGATCCTGGCCGCCGGTGAAGGCTCCCGACTGCGTCCTTTGACCTTGACCCGACCTAAACCCATGCTGCCGGTAGGTGGGCGCCCGCTTCTAGAGCACATCATCTTGCTGCTGAGACGTTCCGGCATCACAGAGATAGCCATTAACCTGCATTATAAGCCCACCGCGATTTCTTCGTACTTTGGTGACGGTCACCTGTGGGGTGTGCACATCACCTACTCCTTAGAAGAAACCCTCTTGGGCTCGGCGGGAGCGGCCAAACGCCTGCAGAGCTACCTGAACGAGACTTTCGTCGTTTTCTACGGCGACTTGTACACGAAAATGGACCTGGCCCCGCTGGTGAAATTTCACTACGACCACGGCTCTCAGATCACCGTGGCCCTGTATGAAGTGGACAATCCCTGCGATTGCGGAATCGTAGACCTTTCTCCGGACGGTCGGATTCGTCGCTTTGTGGAGAAACCTTCTCCGGACGAGGTGTTTTCTAACTTGGCCAATGCCGGTATCTACATCGTGGAACCGGGCATTCTGGATTATGTCCCCCCGGGGCAGCCCTACGATTTCGGACGAGACCTGTTTCCCCGCTTGTTGGATGAAGGCATAGAAGTGTGGGGCTATCCCATCCACGATCTGTTGATTGATATTGGCACACCAGCGAAGTACGAGGAGGTGCAGCGTATCTTTCAAGGGGCCCAGCAGGGCGATGAGTCCGTTCAGACTGGTGCGGAGGTGAGCCGACCCGAGTATCTCACTCCGCGCTGGGTACAAGTTTGAAGGGCGGCGCGAAATAAACCGAGAAAACACTGGAGGAGCAAATCATGGTTTTGATCGCTAGGGCACCAATGCGCATCAGCTTTGGTGGTGGGGGGACGGATTTACCGGCCTATTATGAAAAGTATGGGGGCATGGTGGTCAGCACCACCATCAATCATTACGCCTACACGATTTTGACCCCGGGCGATCCCCATTCACTGCAGGTGGTGTCGGCGGACTATCACACCTTTTACCGACGCCCACCCTGCGAGGATTTGGTGTGGAATGGTGATCTGGCCTTGCCCAAAGCTGTTATCAATCACTTCGAAGTGCAGAATGGGGTCAACATCTTCCTGGCCTCGCAGATACCACCGGGCACCGGCTTGGGCTCATCGGGCAGCGTGGCCGTGGCCTTGATCAAAGCTCTGGCTTTCTGGTGTGGGCTTGATCTCAGCCCCTACGAGGTGGCCGAAATGGCCTGTTTCATCGAGATTGAGAAGATGGGCATGCCCGTGGGCAAGCAGGATCAATATGCCGCCGCCTTTGGTGGGCTGAATTGCATCACTTTCGAAAAGGATGGGACGGTGGTAGTAGAACCACTCCATCTGCCCGATGGCGTTCTGCAGAGGTTTCAGAAGTGGATGATGCTCTTCTTCACCGGTACCTCTCGCCAGTCCTCCACTATTCTGCGCTATCAGAAGCGGGCCAGTGAAAAGGGCGAATATCCGGTCGTTGAGCGGCTACACGCCATCAAGGAGTTGGCGTCCCACATGAAGGATGCCTTGGGGCGAGGAGACTTGGAAGGATTTGGAGAGCTGTTGCACCTTTCCTGGCTGAACAAGCGAGGTTTGGTCAGAACCATCTCCAATCAGTTTATAGATAAGTGCTACACGGCGGCCCGCGAGGCCGGAGCTATAGGGGGCAAGATCACCGGTGCGGGCGGCGGTGGCTTTATGATGCTGTGTTGTCCGCCGGAGCGTCAGGCCGATGTGACACAGGTTCTGGAAGGGTTAGGTTTACGGCGGATGAATTTCGCTTTTGATCAAGAGGGTGCTCAGGTCATGTGGGCGGTGAGCGGCTCAACATCTTCTTCTCAGTGGAACACGGTGTTCGCGCAGGCGCAGCCGCGGGAGCAGGCACAATTGCTGTAAACACGCTTATCATAAGCGGGGGAGAGTCATTCCACGATGAAAAGCATGGCAGAATATCTCACACAACTTCAGCAGGTGATAGGACGGCTGCCTTTGAAGGATGTTCAACAGGTCGTTGATACTCTGCTGGAAGGTCATGAAGCCAGAGCGAAGATTTTCGTGATAGGCAATGGGGGCAGTGTGGCCACTGCTTCTCACTTTGCCTGTGACCTGTCTAAAGGGACGATTACCGCCGGGGTACCGCGCTTCCGAGTGATCTCCCTGGTCGAGAACGCGTCGTTGATGACGGCCTGGGCCGGTGATATGTCCTATGGGGATGTGTTTGTGGAGCAGCTTCATGGGCTATTGGACCCGGGCGACGTTGTGATTGCCCTCAGCAGCACCGGTAACTCGGAGTGCCTTATCCGCGCGGTACGCATGGCCCGCTGGCGAGGGGCCAAAACCATCAGCTTCACCGGCTGCGGCGGGGGGAAGCTGGCACCGCTCACTGATGTGAGCGTGATCGTGCCCTCCTCATGCCTGGAACAGGTGGAGGATGTTCATCTTGCTCTGGGACATTCTATCTGCCTGGCTCTACGACAGGCTCTCAGAAAGCGCGCCCGGTACCTGGGGGGACAGTGGAAAGAGGTTAACCATGACCTCCGGCTTTGGGGAGGAGGACAGTTGCCCTTGGGCCGGGCGCGAGACAGAGTGCTCTCGGAGGATAAGAGCTTGTCCGAGTCGGATAGTAACCACGACAACGAGCCTCTGGCAGGGGAGACCGATGAGCCCTACACAGCAGAGCAGGAAAAAGCGGTCCCGCATTTGAGATACAAATCAAAAAAGGGAGCGATGGAGGAGTGAGGCGCGCGGTTTTCATTGATCGCGACGGGGTGATCTGTCGCAATCGTCAGGATCATGT
>JACIWR010000106.1:7926-11915 GCA_014360845.1 Anaerolineae bacterium | reverse complement strand
CCCTGTGGGGCAAACCTCCAGACAGGGCGGGTTATCGCACTGCATACAGTTCATCGGCAGGAACGTCCGCTGCCTCTCCGGAGGCCCGCTGACGCCCAGATCCACCACCCGTCGCCAACGGTCGGGAGGCACCCCGTTCGCCTCCACGCACAACATGGCGCAGTTTCGGCAACCTATACATCGCCGTAGGTCAATCACCATTCCCCAACGGGGCATTTAGAAAGCTCTCCTCTAAAGACGCGACTGGGCCATCAGTTCCTTCACATGATCGGTCAGCCTCAGTGCCAAGGCGACAAAGGTCAACACGGGGTTGGCGTAGCCGACGGTGGGGAAGACCGAGGGGCCGGCGATAAAGAGATTGGAAACCCCGTGGACCCGGCAATTCTCGTCCACGACCCCATGCCTTGGGTCGGTATGCATACGGGTGGTGCCCATCTGGTGATACCCGCCGTGGAGATCGGGCGGGGGCGTCGTACCGTGGAGTTCGATGTGCAAATACCCTAAGCCAGCACGGCGAAGCTCTTCACTGATGATCTCCTGCGCCCGGACGATGGTGTGAATATCAATAGGACTCAACTGCCAGTTCAGTTGCACCCGGGGACGCCCCAAGGCGTCCTTTTCGGGGATCAAGGTCACCCGACTGTTCGGGTTGGGGGCCTGCTCGCTCATGTGATTCAGTCGAAAGACTTCTACTTTAGGCGCTTTGTGCTTGCCGAGCGCTTTGTCTAGACGACTCTGAACGCTTCTGAAGCCGGCTTGGGCGATGTGGTCCACGTCGGCAAGGATGTTCCTCAGGTGGCGGCTCAGCTCCTTTGGCCACTGACCACGGCGGGCCGCTTTGTGCAGCACCTTGAGGGAGTTGACTCCTCTGGTCTCCACCCTGGGATACCGGAGGCGACGGGGTTTGGCAGCTGGATGGATGGAGACGCAGTAGTTGAGCAGCTTTTCACGCCGCAGCACCTCCTCGAGTAGGGTCAACTTGGCCATAATGGTTACACCGTTGACAGCATGGATTCGATACAGGGTTACTCTGCGAAAGATCTCCTGGCCCGCCGGCACGTAGAAGCCCGACCAGAGATGGGGGTGCTCCATAAAGAATCGCCCGACCAGATCGTGCTGGTTGCCCAGGCCAGCGCTCTGGACTTTGTTAGAAAGCAGCAGGAGGCGGGGGATCTCTATGCCGCCAGCGGCCAGGATGAACACTTTCGCCGAGACCCAGAACTGTCTTCCTCCCAGACAGGCCACGCGGATGCGAGTGACGGTTTGAGCTGTGTCGTTGGTTTCCAACTCGACGGCGTTGGCGTAGAGAAAAGTAGTAATGTTCCCCGATCTCCCGATCTCATCCCTGTATTCGCCGATGAAGGGATCTCGCGGGCCGAACTGAAAAATCGTTGTCTTCACCCGACCGTCAAGGGGAAGGGGTGGAGCCTTCTCCGGATCCGCCCAACGCTCCACATCGTACGTGTACGGTCCGATCTGGAGGACTTTGTGGGCGCGTTCATAGTAAGGATCGAGGTGGGTCTTGCGAAAGGGCCAGCCGCTGTAGGGAACCCAATCCCGCTTCTCGAAGTCAATCTCGTCCAGGGGGCGCAGCCGGACGCCGAGGCGGAAGTTCCCCAGCGCAGCGTGCCAGCGGTGGGCCGTCCCCCCGAAGCAACGAGCACCGTGGGTGTCTAGCGGGTAGTAGGGATGGCCCACATCCTCACCCCAGTAGAGGGACTGGGTGACCTTATCCGGCTCGAACCCTCCGCTCTCCAGCAGGCAGACCCGGAACGGCTGGGCGATGAACTCACGTGCCATCGTGATCCCAGCAATTCCCGCGCCGATGATACAGACATCGGTTTCTATGGTCTCTCCCTCAGGTACAGAGCGGGCGTCAACTATCATACTCTCTCTTTCCTCAACAACCTTCGCACAACTCTCTGCTCGCCCTCAACAAACAGCCTGCGCACCGGAAGTGGCATAATACGTCGTCTAAGCGGGGGCTTCGGTGAAAGATGAACTACCGACCATTCACCGATAATAGAGCCGTACTTCTCAGCGATATGAAGCATCGCCGCGTTTGTTTTGCTGAAGATGCCAATAGGCACCTTGTTCTGTCGAAACAAATACCGATAACAGGCGGTCCGGACACAGCGATGTAGACCTCGCTGACGGAAAGCGGGCGCGGTTCGAGTATAATTGAGGAGACCCGCGCGATCAGTCTCGGCTACGATTACACTGGCTGAGGCCACCCTGCCGTCCATTTCGACCAGAAAGCAGGTCCCTCTCTTGATTGCCTCCCGCATCTCGTATTCGACCCTGAGCAGATCGCCACCGCCAAACTCGAAGTCCTTATAAAGCTCCATCAAAGCTGGCAGGTCCTCCTCCTTAGCTGTTCGCACAGGGTAATCGAAGGCAGGGGGCACTCGACCTGCCTCGGCTTTGTAGCAGTACTACTCGGTCACACGCAGGTGATTCACATGGCGGGCCAGACTTTCCACAGCAACATCAAAGTGCTCTTTCCTCCCCTTAAGCAGCCTTAACCCAAGCCTGGCGGGAAGCCGAGCCAGGCTGACCAACGCTTCAGCACCACTCCCGGTCAGACAGCCAAAACGGGGGCTGTTCTCATGGTCGGCCCACAGGGCCTCGGTGAGCAACACGCCATCCAGCCGATCGCCCTCAAAGGCACCCCAGAATTGAGCCCGCTCGCTCTCCAGCCCATAGGTTTGAAGGCCGTGAATAAGGGAGACATTGAATAGAGGCTCCCTATCCAGGTAGAGACGAAGCTGTTCATAATCCTCCGAAACCAGTCGACGAACCTGCATGCCCTATCCTTTTTACTTATGTGTCAGGCCAGGGCTTATCAACCCTAAAGGTGACCGGCTCTTCTGCCCTTTTGGAGGCAACGGGTCGGCATTGAACCCCCTTGCGAAGAGGCCGAAATACACGTTCGGGGAGAGTGCCGGTCACCTCCAGACATTTCGGATTGAAAAATGACAAGCCCTGGTATCAGGCAGGCAACGTTGCGCTTCATGGGCTTGCTTAGGAGAGAAGAGCCACAAGCTTCCTAAAACACTTTCTCAAGTACTTGCGGTTCCACTGTCCCGCTTTTCTCTTCCATCCACCTCCCTGGCTCTCCCGTAGCTTCTGCCGCACGGCACGCGCCAGATCATCGCGCCCCCGGGCCTCCAGATGGGGCAGCACCTCCTGGTAATAGTGGATGACATCCTGGTCGATCTCCACAGCCGATCGTATCAGCTCAGCGGTAATATCTTTCTCCGGAAAGGCATCCGTACGATTGAGCGCCCCCAGCGCCAACAGCGCCAACATCGTGCGGACACACTTCTCGCACTGCCCGCAGTTCAGCCCTCCCGGCCGATACCTCCTGATCTGGTTGCACACCCTCAGGTGCTGAAGGGCCAGGTCCCATTCGGCAATCAGTCTCGTCCGCTCCAATCTAGAGCGCATAACGCCATCGTGTCGGATCCGCAGGTCAACGCTCCCATAGTTTGGATCAAGAAGGGGATGGGTTCCGTATGGATAGATGTTGGGAATATCGTCGCCGGAGGCGACCGAGACGACAGTCAACCGTCGTGCAAAGGCGTGGGCGATCGCGGCGAAGACTGCCCCCTGAAACTCGTATTTCCAGAAACTGAAATGGTTCCTGGCGTCCTCATGACGGTAGTTCAGATACAAATTTGTGTATACAGGCACGAGGGTCAGGCCGGCCCTTGGGGCTACCTCCTGCAGCATATTGACAACGAGTTGATAAGTCTCGGGCACATCGATCTCGAGGCCGTAGACTACGAGCCCATCCCTTAGCGACCACGGATGTTCTAGGGGAAAGTTGAGCCGGTTCGCGCGGAGGGTGGCATAGGAGTCGATACCTCCTGAGAAAAAGAACCCGGCCCTTTCCGGTGTGCGTGGATAGGGAAGGCCGGACCGCGTCTTAGCCTCGATTCGGACCATCCCCTTTCCCGGCTCATAGAACCAGTGACGAAGCCAGC
>JACIWR010000106.1:0-7916 GCA_014360845.1 Anaerolineae bacterium | reverse complement strand
GAAGCCAGCTCATCGCTGTCTCCAGCCCGACGCGCAGCTCCGGGCATATCTCGGCGTCGATAAACACCCTCTTTTCGCCATAATGCATGGCCGGGATCGCGCATCCCACAAGGAACGCATGGGGGTTGCACGTAAGGCCTTCGGCGAACGGCTCAACCGTCTCGAAGTACACCTCGTGCGTCGGGCGGTCGCAATCCTCCCAGACCACCGTTGCTGCTACCCGGGCTCTATCTCCGTTCCTTTCTGACCTAAGGTTTTCAATTCTCATCGTGAATCGCCTTCGTACCCAATGTTCTACTGAATCTTGATATACCCTACCCCATCCTGGATGGCGATCCCCGTGCCAAAGACCGCGCTCTTGATCTGCAGCTCGTGTAGCAGAGCCTCGGCCCGCGTTCCATTCAGCAGTCTCGGCTGAAGCAGTTCCTCCCCACACCCCGAGACGGGGTAGAGAATGATACCTTGGATACGTTTCTGGTTGATGACGATCTCCGCCAGGAAGTTATCGGACCATCTCTTCGCACCGTGTCCAAAGATGAAATTGCCCAGCGAATACAGAATAGGCTGCCCTTTATAGACCTCGATGCCGTGGGGGACGTGGGGATGATGACCGATGATCCCGTCGGCCCCTGCGTCGACAAGCTTGTGAGCGATCTCCACCTGCTTGGGATGAACGTTGGGCTGCCCCTCAAACCCCCAATGGAGGACAACGAAGATCAGATCAACCCCCCCTCGCACCGCTTCGATGTCTTCTAGGATCAGTTGACGATCCAGTGGCAAGATACCCGGATACTCGGCAGCGATCGATGAATAGGATGCATTGCAAAACTGGGTATAGTTGAGGAAGGCTATCTCCGTATCGTCGATCCGAACACGGCAGCCCTTCCGAGCCTCTTGGAGATTGCTCCCTGCCCCTGTATAGAGAATACCCGCCTCCTGCAGCGTCCAGAGTGTTTCCAGAAACCCGATCTCCCCAACGTCGAAGATGTGGTTGTTAGCCAGGCTCACGATCGAGATCCCCGCCTCCTTCATCGCCTGGGCGTAGTGAGGATCGCTTCTGAAGAACCCACGCACCCTGGGATGATGAGTCAAGGGGGTTTCCAGGTTCACAAGGACGAGATCTCGTTCTCTTAAGAACGAAGCAATCTTTCCGAAGGGATAGTCATATCCGGCCGCAACGGAAGATGGGTTGCTGAAAGGAACACAGTCACGATTATACCGATCCCACGCCGGTTCTCCCCTCTCCCACGAGCTCTTGATACGCAATTCAGGAAAGGATACCCGCTTCACCCGAGTGGAGAAGAAGCGAGGCGAAAGAAAAAAACGGCTGAAAACCGCCCACAATTTGAGGCGGACGCGTGTCCGCAAGCTTCCCCTTGATCTCCCTTCGTCCAGACGGTGAACTCCCTGATACTGCGTCGATCGGATCACACGGTCGAACACCACATCGCCGCCGACAAGGAGTCGAATAGCGGAATCGGAAGGAGAGAAGAGTTCCCCCTCAAGCCCTGCCAGCCTCCAGGCCAGGTCCCTTAGGAAACGGAACCTGGACCACAGCAGCCACTTCAGCCACCGAGCCGGGGGCCGACCGATCGCCGCTGGTTGGTTTGTCTTCGTAGAGGATACGGCTGTAGTGCTCTCTCTTACCGTTTGAGCCATTCCCTCCCCCCCACGTCCGATTTAAACTCCGTATCCCACTCCAGCAGCGGGCGGACGACACCACCGATCTGACCAGCGAAATCGCCGCGAGCGCCGTCGTCGCTGAAGCTCTCCACCACTTGAAAAGCAACCGCGCTCCGCTCCCAAAACTGAAGGATGGTAGGTCCCTGGGTGATGAGGGCAGCGTTGACGAAGATCATCCCATCGGAAAGAAAATTGCCGGGTATATGGACGGAGCTGATATATCGGCCCGCCGGTCGAGGCTTCCCCTTCCACTCGGGATCGATGTCCAGCGTGCCGAAGATGCAGATCCCCGCCTGGTTCCAGAAGTAGAAGTGGGGCAGGAGCACGTACCCCGATTTCAGAACATCGTACTCCATCTCAACCTTGAACGGTTCATGGATATCCACGCTTTCCACCACCCGCCCGTCTTCTGCGCACACGCGAACGGCCCGCAGACGGGCCACCTCGCCCCCAGGTGCCGTCTCCGGATCCGGCCACTCCCGCATAGCAGTGGTGCTCGTATCCAGAGTGAGGTAAGTCTCCACCACCTGATGGGCGGGACCGTCTGCGATCACCTGGCCCTCCTCCAGGAGGATGGCCCGCTCGCAAAGGCGAGTGATGGCGGGCATGTTGTGGGAGACGAAGATGACCGTCCGGCCCTGCTGACCAATATCCTCCATCTTGTTCAGGCACTTTTTCTGAAAGCGGTCATCCCCCACCGCCAGCACCTCATCCACCAGCAGGATCTCCGGCTCCAGATGGGCGGCCACAGCGAAGGCCAGCCGCAGGTACATACCACTAGAATAGTGTTTCACTGGTGTATCTATGAACTTTTCCACCCCCGAGAACTCGACGATCTCGTCGAACTTCCGATCGATCTCGGTCTGTTTCATTCCCAGGATGGCCCCACTAAGGTAGATGTTCTCCCTTCCGGTCAGTTCTCGATGGAAGCCTGTGCCTACCTCCAGCAGTGACCCCACTCGTCCATGCACCTCGGCGTAACCGCTGGTTGGCTCGGTAATGCGGGCAAGGATCTTGAGCAGCGTGCTTTTTCCAGCGCCGTTTCGGCCAATGACCCCTACCACCTCTCCGCGTTTCACCTCAAAAGAAACATCTTTGAGAGCCCAAATAGTCTCGTTTAATCCAGTTGCTTCAACAGTCCGACCGCTCAGCAACTCGCCCGCTCTCCGAAGTGGGGCCACTGCCGCCTCAGTCAACACATCGCGTAGGGTTCTGTATTTCTTTTGCCTCTTGCCGATCCGATATTGTTTACTGATATTCTCCAAACGGATTGCTATATCACTCATATTGTTGTCTTCCTATACTACGTCTGCGAAGGTCTTTTCCATCCGGCGAAAATAGAATGCTCCGCTGAACAACAACCCTACCGCGGCCAGCGATGAGGCGACAATCATAGGCCCCGGAGCGGTCTCGACCCCTAGTAACGCCCAACGAAACCCCTCCACGACGCCAGTCATCGGATTGATACCGTACAACATCCGTAGTAGGGGGGCTTCGATCAGGCTACTGGGGTAGGCAATGGGAGTGGCAAACATCCAGAACTGGATGATAAAGGGAACGGCGTAACCGACATCGCGGAACTGGGCGTTCATCGCCGAAAGCCACAGCCCGGCCCCTAGCGATGTGACCACCGCCAGCAACAGCAATAGTGGCAGCCAGAGAACATTCGCTGTGGGCGTAATGCCGTAAGCCAGCATCATCCCCCAAAGCACCAGGAAGGCCAACGCGAAGTCTAGCAACCCCGCCAACACCCGCGCGATCGGCAGCGCCAGCCGGGGGAAATACACCTTCCTGATCATTGAGGCGTGGCTCACCATGCTCTGAGAGGCCTGTCGCAGTCCGTTGGCAAAGAAGGTCCAGGGCACCAGGGCGGCGTAGCTGAAGATAGGGTAGGGAATGCCATCGGAAGGCATCCTGGCCAGTTTGCCGAAAAACACGCTGAAGACCACCATCGTGAAGAAGGGCTGGATGATGGCCCAGGCTGCGCCTAGCACCGTTTGCTTGTAACGCACCTTGATGTCTCGCCAGATGAAGAAATAGAGCAACTCCCGGTATTCCCACAGCTCCCGGAGCTTGAGCGAGACCCACCCTCTGGAAGGCTCAATTCTGATCACTGGTGTGCTCTCGAGACCGGAAGTCGTCGGGGCTATTGCCGTTTCTACTTCCGAATTTATGACCTTCTGCATTAATGGCTCCTTAACTTGTTTTGTTTCTGGGCTGCAGGCCTCCTTACAGCCTTGGCAGGGAGTCTGGAGCGAGTGACTACACAGTGGCAAAGTACTTCATCTGCTCTGCTCGAAGCTGGTCACACAGACGGCCTTCGGGCAACTCCACGTCGTCGTAGGTGATGACCTGATCTTTGCTGATGTCCCGTTTCAGACGGCATCCGGGAGAGATGCCCATGGGTAGCAGGTTTTCGGCGTGGCATACCTCGGCGTTTTCCAACAGCCCGTAGCAGGTGAACCCGCCGAGCCCATCCAACGCCTCACCGGCCTTCAAATCACGCTTGGCGACGGTGATCACCTCTGTCACTGGGCCCCCCAGCGGGGCGACGGCGGCGTCGTGGAACAGTACCGCCCGTGCCACGGTCAGCGGGACCTCCAGGTGGCACAGGTGGTAAGGTGTGTAAAAGACGTACAGGGGACCGTCGCCCATCTTGTAGTACCTCAGGTACTCCTGCTGCAAGGGGTGATCGTTGTAGCCCAGCACGAACACGCCCGGCGCTGGCTTGGCACCGACTACATAGTCCACTAGGCCGCCGTTGAGCATCTGCTCCAGCGGAAACAGTCTGGGCGCGTCGGATACATCCTCGCAGTGAGGTCCGTACATGCCGCGTTTGCCGACTTTGAAGCCCGTGGCGTTGGCCACGATGGCCATCTCCATCGAGATTTTCGTGCCATCGGCGAAAGAGGTGACCATTTGTGGCTTTTGATGATATTTGGCCGCGTATCCTTTCTGAGTCTCCGGTGTACGATAGGGATCGTGAAGCCCCTTGATGTTACCTGCCAGTACCGGTCGGCAGCCGATGGCTTTGACGAAACGGTAGAGGTTTATAATCACGCCAGGCTGGTCACCATCGGAATTGGTGATCACTACGCCAGCGCGGTCAGCGTAAACTTTCAGAATGGGGCCGATCGTGGCATCCAGTTCCGCGTTCATCAGGATGACGTGCTTGCCGTTTTCGATGGCCGCCAATGCCACATGGGCACCAAACTCAATCGTGCCCGTCACCTCGATCACGGCATCAATGCCTTGGGCCCGACAGAGGAGCAGTGCATCTTCGGTGATGGCATACTGCCCTTGAGCGATGGCCCTTTCTAGCTGGGAGACAGTTTCGACTACTTTGACCGCTTCAATACCCGCCTGGCGGTAAGCTCGCTCGGCCTGCGCCAGGGTGCGATTGGAGATGGCAACCAGCCTCATGCCCGGTGTAGCGGTGATGATCTGCAGGGCAATGCCGCGTCCCATGTAACCGGCGCCCACCATGGCCACGCCAATGGGGTTGCCTTCTTTCTCTCGTTTCTCCAGCGCTTTGTCAACGATGACCATAGACTCCTTCCCTGGTGCTCGAACTAACTCTCGCGGGAAATGACTACCGGACCTTGAGAGGGTAGGGTGTCTGCGAATGCCCCTTTCAGCGGTAGCCAGATGTCCCCAACGGGCACGTGGTCAGCGCGAGCCACGTCGGGGAAGAATTGAACCAGTTTTTCACCGTGCTTTCTGCCGATGGTGATGAGCTCTTTCCCCCGGGTTTGATAGAAGACCTCGCTCGCCGGATCATGGTGTTGTAGGAACTGCTGATGAGAAAGCCCGATCAGCCGGGGCGTGTCCAGCGCCACCGCTTGAGCAAAGGTCTGTTTCCCCCAATGGGCCAGGAATTCACCGTCTCCCACGTTCCATATTCCCTGCGCCCCGTAGCAGTGACCCGTGGCTCCGGCCAGCATGGAAACCCAATAGGCGTAGAGTTGATCCGAAGTCCAGAACTGATCTCCTATGCCCTCGTACCACGGTTCGAGGTTGATGTACCCTTTAGAAGCACGCCCGTGCTGTTGTAGATGCAGGGGCAATCGCCACAGGCGATTTCTGGCCCGCGCATCATGGCCGGTTTGGGCCGTGTTCACTGCCAGCCGTTCTGGATTGGGTACGGCGTCATAGCCTGTCTCGTCTGCCATGGGGTGGACGATGATGGGCCTGTCGGTATGTCGTGCCATCTCTTCCAGCACGAAGCCCCAGGCCTGCCGGCGAGCTTCCCGCTGACGTCGGTGCAACCATTTCCACAGGCGGTGGGCCACAGCGCTCAGGTAAGCTCTCAAGGTGGGCGGCAATCGGGAGAAGCGGTCTCGGAGCGGCAGTTCGCTGGTGGTCTTGTCGGGCAGCAGCATCTCTTCCTGACCGAGCCAGAGATTGCTCTCGCCGCAGAGGCAGTAGATGACCTCGAGATCGTCCAGGGTCTCGATGATCTTGCGCCACCACGTACTCATCATCTCCTGCCCCAACCAGGCTATTTGATGTCCCCAGGCACCGTAGACCACGGCGGTCAAACCCAGGGTGTTAAGGTACAGGATTCTATCTCGCGCGAATTGGAGATATGCTTCGTTCACTTGTCCGTCCAGGGTCCACGGGAACCCCACTGGACTTTTGGCGTTCTCGTTGGCCGGTCCCACTTCGGGCGGAACACCGACCACCAGTTGAATGGCCGAGAATCCCTGCGCGGCCCGTCGGGCGGCCAACATCTTGAAATCCGCGTCCGAGAGTCTGCTGGTCAGCCCGAACCACCACGTGTCGGCCAGCAACCCACTGAGTTCGCTATGAGTCATCGCCCAGGCCTTGAGGCGAGAAATCCGGCCAGCGCTTATCCTTCTCCGACAGGATAAGCGGCGCGTTGATGGGCCACTTGATCTTAAAAGTCGGATCATCCCAGCGGATGCCGCGCTCGTATTGGGGGGCGTAGAACTGACCCACTTGATAGAAGACCTCGGTGTCATCCTCCAGGGTCTGGTAGCCGTGGGCGAATCCACCTGGGATGTAAATCGCCTTGCGGTTCTCCGCCGTCAGCTCGGTGCTCAGCCACTGCAGGTAGGTAGGCGAATCCGGGCGCAGATCAATGATCACGTCGTAGATAGCGCCCCGCATGCAGCGTACCAGCTTGATCTCCTCGTGCGGCGCGATCTGATAGTGCAGGCCGCGCAAGGTCCCTCGCTTAGGGCTGAAAGTGATGTTAGCTTGAACGAACGAGGTATGCAGCCCGTGGGCGGCGAACTCTTTCTGACACCATGCCCGCGCGAAGAAGCCCCGGTTATCCCGGATAGGCTCCAGGGTGATGATATAGGCCCCTCGTAGTGGTGTTTCCTCGAAGATCATGGCACTTACATCGCTTCGAATCGCTCAATCTGAGCCTCGGTCAGCGTGCGCATGTCCGCTTGCTGCCTGTAACCCCGATACCACTCTATAATCCATTCCAGGGCGGTGGCAAGGGAGAGTTTAGGAGCCCAACCCAGCAGGCTGCGGGCTTTGGAGCAGTCTAATTTCAGGAACGTATCTTCGTGGGGATGCTCGCTCCCATCCAATTCCCACCGCGCTCCTTCACCCCATCGGCGGGTCAGATAATCAACGATCCAGCCCACAGTCTTGGCGTTCTCGCTGTTCGGTCCGAAGTTCCACGCCTGAGCAAAGCGTGGACCGTCGCTCCAAAGCCGTTCCGCCAGGCACAGGTAGCCGTTTAACGGCTCCAGCACGTGTTGCCAGGGGCGGATGGCGTTGGGATTGCGAATGACCACGGGTCTGTTTTCCAGGATGGCACGCATAATATCGGGGATCAGGCGGTCTTGGGCCCAATCGCCACCACCGATGACGTTGCCCGCGCGCGTGCTGGCCAGGGCCACACCGTGCTCCTTGTATCGCTCCGGCGGGAAGTAGGAACGGCGGTAGGCCGAGATCACCAGTTCGGCGCAACCCTTGCTGCTGGAATAGGGGTCGCGTCCGCCCAGCCGGTCCTCCTCCCGATACCCCCACACCCACTCCTTGTTCTCGTAGCACTTATCGCTGGTGATGCAGACGAGCACCCGCACGCCGCCTGTGCGGCGCACTGCCTCCAGTACGTTCACCGTGCCGAGCACATTGGTGGAGAAGGTTTCCACGGGGTGTTCGTATGAGTACCGGACTAAGGGCTGGGCTGCCATGTGGATGACGATCTCGGGTTGATGCTCGGCCATGACCGTCTGGAGATGGTCCAG
>JACIWR010000105.1 GCA_014360845.1 Anaerolineae bacterium | reverse complement strand
TAACCTTGCCGCAGTTCCGCTATCTTGTCAAGTGCCCCAGGCGCTCAGTGCCCATTTTGTCCAAAGTCCAATCGAAACATGGTCAGCCTTTTTGGACTTCACGGGGCAGACTTGGTAACAAAAGGCAAAAACGTGGTGTAGCCATCCACGAGAATCATAGCCGTGTCGGTGGCGGCGACACCGTCGGTATCGCTTAGGATAACGGTGTTGGAAAGGGCGACTGGACCGGTGATCTGCGCGGTGACGGAATACGTGACTGTCACCACCTGTCCGGCAGCGGGTGAGCCCGTCCACCACACCTGATGTTGACTAGGATTGTAGCCAGCGCTACCCAGGGTACAGCTCACGGAAAGCGGCGCACTCAGACCATCGGGTAGTGAGTCGGTGAGAGTAAGCGCTTGGTCACTGCCTATTATGGACAGAGTATAGGTGACAACTTCATCGTGGTTTAGAGCGACAGGCCAGGCTTGCTTGTCCACAGCACCCGTTTGCTGACCGTAGACCACGGTCAGGGCCGGCCGACCTGCCTCATTCCAGTCCCCAGTGTCAGATGAGGTGAAGTACTTGTTGCTGTGCTGGGCCATGTCGGCGCTGTAGAGCACCAGATTCACCGGCTCTCCGGCGCTATATGCCTCAGCCACAGCCTGTGTCGCATCCCAGTCGTAAGGGTTGCCAGGCCAACCCGGGTTGTTATCTGGGGTGATAACTTGCACCCAGGTTGCAGAGATGTTCTCTCTGGCCAATGGTGCGTTGTTCCAGGTAATTGAGTGCTCATCCCAGCTACCGTCAGTGCTGAAGAGCTGAATCAACGAAGGCTCGGCTCCAGTCCAATCCGCATTGCTCCAGTGATGCAGGGTCAGTGTGGCGGAAATAATCACCTTTCCTGTCGGTATCCCAGTGAGGTTGAAACGCAGATAGGATTTGTTGAAGCAAGGATAGTCGGAGTAGTCGGCCTGGTTCTCGATGTAGAGATTGGTATCATCGCCAAAGTTCTGGTCGAAGGTGGTCTCGCCTGAGCACATGCTCGTCCCGCCGACGAAGGCGTCTATCCCATCTTCGGGCTCCGGCCGGATGACTACGCTACCTTCAACGTGGGCCGGGGGTGGTTGATAGGGTGGCGGATCAAATGCCAACTCACCCCAGGTACCCGGACTTCCACTCTGAGCATCTTCCGGCCAACTCTTGTCGGCGATGAGGGGGGACCCTGCTGCATTATCCCGGTCATGCAAGATCACCCCCAGTCCCCACACCTCCCCCGACGAGGGTGGTCCCGACAGGCCCAGCGATACGAAAGGGATCTCGTAAACTGTGCTCCATCCTTTATCTCTGGCCCCATCGTTGTTGTTGATCCCACCAGCCTGTGCTCGGTAGGTGACCGTGGTCGTGAAAGGAACTGTCGCAGTGTCCCACCCTCCTCCATCACCTCGCTCAGCCATCATATAAGGAGTGCTGTCTTGACCCAGATGAAAGGCGCTGAGAAGACGATAATCGTCTCCATCGGGCACAGTGCCTCCATCATGGGCGGTATCCAGATAGAGGGTGACTGCATCCCACTGTTCCAAGTCCTCCTGGTCAGGGGAGCTAGTCCACCAAACGTATCTGTCAATCACCGCCACGCGGACGTAGAGAGTAGAGTCGTTGTACGTGATGCGCACGTCGGTGTAGTTCTCTTCATCAGTGACCCGGCCAAACCAGAAGATGGCCGATTCAGTCCATTTCAAATCACCAGTGAAATGCGGTACGTTTACGCGACGTACGAAAGTGCCGCGCGGCAGTCCGCCGCCATCGTCGGCGAAAGCGCCAGGAGGGAAGCTGGACAGATCGGGATGCACCCAGACGAGAAACAAAACTAAGGCCAAGATCAAGTAGCGACGTTGACAGTGCATTATATTCCTCGTCATAAGTTTCACCATCCCTTCACCACCAGGGGCAAGTGTACTGTGACCCCGTTAGCTACGATGGTTGCCGTGCGGCTGTAGACCCCGGCAGAGCCAGCGTCAATGAGAGCCGTATTGGTAATCAGGCGTACATCTTTCTCTGTGACTGTAGCGGCGTAGGTAATGACCACTTCCGGGGTGTTGGAGAGAACTCCGCTCCAGTGGATCACGCCATCGTTGTAACTCGATGATCCCAGCGTAGCGATGACGCTTTGTGGGACATACTCTAATCCCGCCGGGATAGAATCCGAAACGGCAACCGTATCAGTAACCGGACTGCCGCTGTTGCGGATGGTGATGGTATAAGTTACCATCTCCCCGAACTTGGGAGCAGGAGTATTGACGGTCTTGATGGAGGAGGCAAGATCGGGCGGCGTCCGAAGCCATGTCACCCCCTCAAAACGCGGGAGAGAGAGGGAGAGTTGGAACCCATCCGCGCGCACTTCGATCCCCTCCACGTAAGGGGAGTTCTGCGCCTGGTTCACCAGCCAGGTTGACGGTGGGACCGGCACGTTGAGAGTGTATGAGGTCGTCCCGGCCGGGTAGGCAGGGTTGTAGAAGGACAAGGATTGTACCTGACCATTGGCCGTGGTATAGATGAGTTGGGCTGGTCCGCTGCAGGCATGGCCAGCGGCATCGTTCGTAGCCTCGAAGAAAACGACGCCAGTTGTCCGACTGGAAGCATCGTATACCACGTGAGCCGAGGCATCGCGGTGCAAAATGCTGTAGTCTGGATGGGCCGCGTAGGACTGGGTCTCCACAGCATTGGCCTCAGGAAGCAGAGCGAAAGAGTAAGCCGCGTTCGAAGGCTTTGTCCCGTGCGAGATGAAGACCTGATGCCAGAGTCCATCCTTATCGTACTCCACATTTTCTATTGTCAGCGCGCGTCCATCACCGAGCGCGACACCCATCACACCATCGTGCAACCAGCCGCCACCGCTCTGGACGCTGTGACCAGCGTCAGGGAAAGTGTGCAGGTAGGTCAACACTTCGCGTGGATCGTCGCTGTGGATGTCAGAACCGACGCAGACAATTTCCTTATCGAAGGCAAAACAACTTTTACGCGCCCAAAGGTAGGTCTCTTCCGCACTCACCAACAGTTTCAGATCCATGCCTCCTACCGCATAATCCCTCAGTGTCGCCCCTCCAGCCATAGGGCTCTGATCCCGCAGCCAGTACTGATAAGGCTCACCGCGCATAGCAGTAATGCCACCGTATAGATAACGGCCTGCTGCATCCAGGTCATTGTAGTCTATGTAATTGTCCTCCGTCATCACTACTATCCCGCCGTCGTGTTCTCTATGCAATCCACCAAAGGGCACTTGGTCGCTGCGCATGGCCATCCCCGCGTACCAGGTGGGCCGCCGCACAACCAGAAATTCGCTGTAAGGGTAGTAGCGCGCGCCGGTTGGCGGGGATGCAGCAGCCGAGAGGTAAGTCTCGGCCGTCGCCAGCAAGGGCTGCCCGATAAGCGTGTCAAACGGCAGGTGAAAGTTTCCAAACCAGGGTGTGGCAAAGCCACGGTCTCCCTGCCGCATGTCCAAGTCGCCGGGGTGCTCGGCCAGCCAATCGGCTACGACCCGCGCCAGCTCGTCGGCGTAACGCGGGCTGGCAGTGCTGAGCATAAATACAGCGCCTAAGAACAGTTCGCCATTCTGGGTAAGATGCGGCCAGCGACCACGGGTAGCAGGCATCTCTAGAGCGTGAAAGGTATTCCAGCGCAGCCATTGGTGAAAGTACTCGCCCAGGTAGGCGGAAGCATCTGAGGAGAGTCCATAACGCGGGGAGCCATCGGTTAAGTAGGCTACGAAACCCAGAGTGGCAAACAAATGGTCGCCATAGAGTTGATTAGGTGCCTGGCCGTGGTCCCAGGGTGTATAGTCCGGCTTTGGGCCGAAGGCAGCAGGAGCATCAGTCACGTAGGAAATGATGGTATTGACATGCATCGTCTCGTTGAACTCGTTCACGCTCCACTGGACCACTGGAGGTAATTCGAAGTAAAGGCCAGTGAGCAAGGCGATAGTTCTGAACCATGCTCCGTTAGCTTCGGTCAAGTGAAAAAGCTGTCCTGTGGGACTATTTGTGTAATTACTACTGGCCTCGCGCCCACTCCATAAATTGAGCCAGATTAGCATATCCTCCAGCGCGCCCCTGGATTCTGCGCTGAGTTGGTCACCAACGGCGAACAGAACATCAATTAAGTTAAAGGGTACTTTTACCTCCCAGGTCCACCAACCGCCAGGCAAGCCGTTTTCAGGGTGCAAATTACCGTGATCTCGCTCATAGAGGATGGCTGGCTCGATGTGATCACGGATAACAGACTCGTCGCGATAGTAGGGGCTGCCGGGGATGTGATAGGCAAAAGCCAGGCTGCGGACTGTATCCATCCCCCCGGCGATAGCTCCTGTCTGGGGGTCTTGCTGTGCTACCCGCCAAGCCAGATCCTGATTTAGGCGAGCCACCTTCTCCTGTACCACAGGATCACCCCAATCTACATTTCGCATCCGCGCCAAGTCCTCGTAGCGCTGGCGAAGTGCCTGTATGTAGGTTTTTCCCGGATCGTTCACCGTCACCGTCCAGCGGGTAGGCGCAACGAAACCATCAGCGTCGGCTCCGGGGAGAGTGACGATACCTACTTCGACGTTCAATTGGTCAATTATGTTCTGATAGGGACTGGATGCGGCATGGACTGGGTGGTTAAAGAAAGATAACAACATAACGGTGATGAGAAATCCGAGGGCAATTTTGCGCATGACGAGACTCCCTCGTTGACTGCCCAGATCAGGATTGGTAAGTTAATGGTGTTTGAGAATGAGCGGAAGGTGAACCTTATAACCGTTAGCGATAGCTATTGCCGCGAACTGCTGAGATTGAGAGCCATCCTGTACCAACGCGCTGTTAACAATGGCCGTGGGTTCTTTTGTTGCGACTTCCACACTAAAGGTGATCCGAAGATTGGTGTCTTCGGGCAGTACACCCATCCAAGTTATCCCAACCAAGCCGGCATCGAGGATGCCAATCTCCGGCTCGCAGCTAGCACTGCCAGGGATGTAGGTTGTGCCAGCCGGAATCCGATCGGTGACTGTCACCGACGTGCCTGTTCCTGCCACCGCGATATTGTAGATAAGAGTGTCGCCATATTCCACAACAGTCGGGCTGACAGATTTGCCGGAGCTGACCGACGAGGCACGGATCGCAAGCACGAGCTTCTCGATGTAGTATAGGTCGCCTGCACACCAGGGCACACTCAGGTAGCGTCTCAGAGTGTCAGTGTCCCCGTCCATGATCAACGCCTTGGCCTGGAAGATTTCGTGGGCCTGGGATGGGAAATTGGTAAACTGTTCGGTGCGCCCCACGGCAAACGACCAGGCCAGGTATTGGGCCGGAGCCACTGTCTCGATGAACGCATCCTGATTTTGCATATCTCCCCAGGCGTAGTCCCTAAGTGCCCGCCCGATCTCTGGGACCAGGTCACGATAGCGAACTATCTTCCCTCCGCCCCCCCAGGTAGTGCTCATGAACTTGCCAGCTTCTTTCTCCCCAATCCATTCGCCGTAGCCGGGCCGATTGGTTTCCTCGTAGCTGATCCGCGCTTGCAAGCCCCTCGTCGCTGCGCCCAGTCCCCACACATACTCAGTTTGGTCTCCCAGATATTCTGCCATGCGAGTATAGGCGATTAACGCAGAGACCCGGCGATTGATCGAATCATTGTACATGCTATGTAGCAAGCTGGCGGGGTCGTCGGGGTTGATGTTGGCGTGCACCTGGCTCGTGATAGTGCTCCAGCTATTTTCCACCAAGCTCCAATCACCAGTATAGTAGGCGTAAGCCCACAGGTGATAGAGGCGCTCCTCCAGAGGGGGAACGCGGGGCTTACAATCCCAGTACTCCTGGCAGGCTTGCCAATTATCAGTATCTACAACCCGGTAGTGTTCCCTTCTCTTCCCCTCGTCAACCGGGAACTGGCTGGTGAGCGGATTGTACTGTGCTGCCCGTTGAGCGAGGTAAGCCTTCACTTGAGCCTGGAGGCCCGAGGATAGATACGGCAGGCTAATGGAGAGCGCGTAGAGTTCCTCGCTTGGATCGGCGAAGAAGAATTGACCATAGCCCTTGCCGGTGAGAAGAAAGAAAGGAGCATAGGGCTCTCCTGAGATTACATCGGAAACCTCTGCCTCCAACCGGGCACGTAAATCGGATACGGCCATCAGATCGGGATTATATTCCTCAACGTACAGGACATATTCCTCCAAGTCCGAAGGGCTTGGGACGTTAACCGCCGGAGTAGAGGGATACACTGGCGCCCCATCCAGCGGGGGGCTGACCTTTCCATTGAAGTCGCTGCCATGCTCGACCGCGCCCACCATGCCCTGTGCATTCCAGAACAGTTTGCCATCGGCGATCACCACCGAGGTTTCGAAAGGAGCGGAGCCACCCCCGGCGAAGACGGCAAACCGGGCGCGATAGTCGTTCCCAAAGGGTCCAAAAGGGAGATTCCTCTGGCCGGGGAAGAAGTCGCCGTGCCCCACCCCCCAGGGGATGTCGCGGGAGAGCATGACTGGAGCTGCTTCGTGAGAAGTGAGAGAGACCGAGCCTACCGAGTCGCCGTGGCTGTAGATGTACAACCTGTCCCCACCGATGCTGAAGATGCCTGGTTCATCGCCGATCATGAAAATGGCAGTGCTGTAATAGTTGTTCTCCTGGACCAGGTTGAAGGGAATAATCTCACCGCTGCTCTGATTGAGTTCACCGATGGCACTGAAGAGATAGACGGGATTGCCGTAGTCAATGTCGCCGTAGTAAGAGCGCCAGCGCAGGAGCACCCGGCCATCCGCAGTGACCACTGGCGGTTCGCCCACACTGCCGGCGCCTTGCGACCAGAGTACAGGCACGGGGGCAGAAAACTCGTCGGCCCCTGTGTCAGCATCCAGGGCATAGAAAGTACGGTGACCAGGATATGCGCTGCTGGTCAGCCAAGAGCGAATGGCTGCCTGTTCGTGCTCAATGTCACCGGACCCTGGCGCAGCGTGGATGTCCACGTCATCGGCGCGCAGATGGGTGAAATCCTCCGGGATATTGAGGCCAGCCGTGCGTCCCAGGAGAGTATCGCCGCCATCCAGCGCGCGCCAGGCATTGCCCGGATTTGTTCTGAAAATCACCATATCACCGGCAATGACCGGGTAATAATGACGCATACTCGCTCCGTAGAGCTTGCTAGATCGCCAGACGAGGCTGCCGTTGCTTAAATTCAGCGCATAAGCGTGCATATCCTCGCTGCCGAAGTAGACTACACCCCGCTGGGCGTCCACCGCTGGTGAGTTCAATATCGGGCCATCGGTCTCGTATTTCCACACCACAGAGCCGTTAGCCGTACTGAAAGCGTAGAAAGTGCCGTTCGTCGCACCAATGAGCACCTTGCCGTCTACCACGGCCGGTGAAGAGCGAAACTCACCGAAATCCACGTCGGCCTGCCATCGAAAAGCGCCCGTTTGGGCATCCAGAGCGTATAGATAGCCATCTGTTGAACCGAAATAGAGAACGCCATCACTCACTGCCGGCGAGCTCATAATCTCTCCGCCAGCGTCGTCCGCACTGTACTTCCAGACGGTTTCTCCTGTGTCGCTGTCCAGGGCATACATGTTGTTGCGAGAAGTACCTACATAAACCAGCCCCCTTACCACAATGGGCTGGTACTCGGCAAACAAGATCTCGGAGACTTCGTTGTCGGCGGAATAAAAATCCCTGACCCATTTGATGGTGTAAGGAGGCGTTATCTCAATCGAGGAGCGACCGGACCGCTTTAGATCGTGGGCCAACATTGGCCAGTCGTCATCTGTGGTCTGTGCAAAGGGGGACAAAGCCTCACCTTCCGCCATTGGCAACAAGCCGAGAAACAGGACCAAAACCAGGTTCATCCCGATCACTTTCCAACTTGACCTGAGTGCCATCCATGTCCTCCCTCCCCTCAGTGCATTTCGCCGCAAGGCTATAAACAAGCACATCGCCCAGGTGAAGCGCCTGGGCGACATCGCTAAACGCACCTATATTCTACTACATGAGCATGACTCACGTCAATGGTACTCTGTTCTTACATTATGGACTCATCTGTTGTCCGTTGTTACCATCTGCGCACAAGGATAGACCACAATCGTCTGAGCCAGCCCAGCCTGACAGCGGCAACCATCCCAATTAACACGACCACTGGTGATGCAGCCAGGAGAAGCTGCCCTATCTCGTCGTTCTCGGTGTATAATCCTTCGGGGAGACCTGTTGTAGCAGAGTCCAGGGTAGGGAAAGGAGTAGGAGTAGGGGGCGGCACAGGTGTCAGCGTCGGAGTTACAGTAGGGACAGCCGTTGGCGTTGGTGCTGGCGTCTGGTGCGGCGCAGCGCTCTCTGCGTGGCTGTAGAAGATACGGTAGTGCTCACCGCCAAACTGTTGATCCCGCACAAACCAGACAACATGCAATTGGTTGCCCTCACTGATGGCCAGCTTGGGGTACTCCGGGAAACCAATGTCTTCCATGTACACGGCAATCGGCTCTGGTTCTGACCACGACTCGCCATCCCATATCAAGTGGTAGACACCCAGTGGCACGCGATCGCCTCGGCTCTCCGGCAGACGAGATTTTCCCACGGCCACTAGGTGAATGTGGCCTGCGCTATCGGCACCCATGTCGTAAGCATCAAATGCCGTATCGTTGTAAGAACGAGCATACAGGCCTGGAATCCTCTGTGGGTCTGACCAAGTGGCCCCGTCATCAGTAGACCAGGAATAGAAAACTCTGTCAACTGTGGTGGGCCGCCACACGACCAGTACACCACCTTTGTTGTCGCTGGCTGCAGCTATCTGAGCATTAGTGTTCTCTGGTTGAGAAAATACGGCCGGATCACTCCAGGTTTGCCCCCCATCTGTGGAATAGATGTACATCCCCTCCCGGGGCTCACCCCATAGTGACCGACGATCCCACCCCTCATCCCACGTCACGTGGATGACATCGCGTTCATCTACTTTGATCTGTACCCGGTATGAACCGACTTTCGTCGTGCGTGAAAGGTTCAGGGGAGGTGTCCAGGTCCGGCCTCCATCGTTCGAGCGCCGATAAAATATGTCCGCTAAGCCTATCTCCCGGCCAGACCTATCCACTATAGGCTCATCACCGAAGACCCACTTTTCATATGCCACGTGAATCGTCCCTCGACTATCCACGGCTATGTCGGACATGTACGTTACACCATCGTCGAGCACGTGCTTAGACCACGAGGCTGCCGAGCGAGCAGCTGTTACAGGGGCCTGTCTATACCACACGCCGGAGTGCACCATGTGGAGATAACCCAGGTGGTCAGTGGCAATAGCAGGACGGAAAATGTTCCCCGTCGCACCCAGGAACAGGTCATTGGGTTCACTCCACGTGCCATTCTGAAACACGGTATACATGACCCCCGGCACCACCTCACTTTGACCGATGGGCACGTCTCCCGTATCGTAGACCACGTGGATGCGCCCATCGGCATCCACGGCAATGTCCGGGAACCAGGGGCGATAGGTCTTTGTGGAAAGTAGCACCGGCTCGCTCCAGTCCGTGCCTTGGGCCAGGATTGGCTGATGCGGCATTGATACCAACAACGAAGCACTTGCCAACACAGACGTAATCACCCAACAAGTCCAACTTGCTCTCGACCTTCCCTTCACTCCGCTCGCTCCTTGTACAGTTCATAGCCATTCAAGGATACCACCAAGTCATAGTGTTTTTCAACTATCTCCGGTGCGTAAATGTGAGCCCAACGTCCAAACTCGCCAATCAGCAGATACTGAGTATTGTACTTTTGAAAATCGTAATACTCTGAGGGTGGGGGCGCGCTGTACCACGCATACTTGATTGCCGCATCCATAGCCGTCGAAGGTGGATGGTGGAATTGTCGGTTAGTCAGGAAAATTATCTCTGGTTCCCAGGTTTCTATGTTAGCTTCCGGCGGCACATTAGCCTCGATATAAGCAGCCATGTCCTGGGGGGCACTGCTTCCCTGACCGATGACCTCTGCGAAGCGCCCCTGAAGAGGACGAAGGATGATCACGGCCAGCAAGATCAAAATAACCATCCGCATGGCTAGAATCAAGGCTTGCTCCTTGCCTTGAAGTAAGCCGCGCAATGCACCAAAGTCCGCCCGAAATCCAGCAGTCAGATCGTGGAATAGCCTAGCGACAAAAATGGCACTTATGACCAGGGGAGCAAACGCATAACGGCGCCATCCTACTGAAAGCAAAACAAACCATCCCAGCCATATAGTGACAAGCAGGGTCAGAAATGCTTGAAATAAACCATATCTGTCACGTCGCAGGCTCAACATGACCGCGTATACCCAGCCGGGAATCAGCCAGGCGTAGAAGACATCCTGTCCCGTAAGGAATTTGATGCTATCCAATAACCGCCTGGACGAGAACGTGAGGATGCCCCTACTGGTGGAGCTAGACCACGCTTCCACGTTTCCGGCAGCTAGGCGCGGACCGATGGGAAACAACGACCACTGTGCAAAGTACCAACCGCCGATCACGCAGATGGCAAACAGCAAAGGTATCAAAAACGACCGGTGATTGGCTTGCCGGTAGTAAAAGTGATTCAGGATCCAGAGCAACAACCACGCTGGCACGAGCAAGAGAAACTGATTCTTGGTAAGGATAGCCAGCCCAAAGAATACACCAGTCGTAATCAATCTCAACCAGCCTGCTCGCCTCTCTACTGCCTGGAACCATGTCCAGACACCGACCAGCAGGAAAAACATGGCGGGGACCTCTCCTAATGCCTGCCGCCCCCAACGGAGAAAGTGGATGCCAGGTGAGGAAATCAGAAACAGCAAGGCAACGAAGGCCGTCGATGGACCGTACAGATAGCGAACCAGAGCATAGAATGTTATAGCAGTGAGAAGCAGATAGCCGGCCATCACGATGCGTGCTTGCAATATGCCCACGCCTGCTAGACGGAACATAGCTGCAATGGGGAAAAACAGAGTAGGACCTACAGCCGGGCCAAAAGCATACCTGCCTTGTAAGGCTAACGCTCTGGCTGCCAACAGATGACAACCCTCATCAAACCAGGTGTGGGGATAGTACTCCAGGTTATAGAAGACCAACGGCACGACTACAACTCCTAGCAAAATTAGTGACCAGTAGCGACGTTGGAATTCTCGTGATGTATGGGCAATAGTGCGCGTAGCCTGTAGAACGGTCATCACTGCTCCTCCGATAATGATAAACCAAAACCCTGAGGTCCATAGCTTAACCGCCCACCCGCTGCCAGAGGGAAGTAATGTAATACATTTCCATCAGATAACGCGAGACCCTCCGCCTGTCTTGGTGTGGTGTTGAAAGGCTCCAGGTCGGGATCGAAGATCACCACCCAAACCTGTGCACCACGAGTTCCCAACTCCTCCGCTGTCAGCACTTGTTCATCGCGTCCCACGTCCAAAGCCGAGCCAGCACCCAGCTCCCATTTGCCCACGACGCTAAAAGGCAACAGCCGGTACTCTGGCAGGTACCACTCCACATGCCGCCAATTGGCAGCCAGTATAGCCGTACTCTCAGCAGGAAAATGCTCCCGGATGACATCAAATCTTTCCTGATAGTAAGCATCGTTATTGCGCAAGGTATCCCAGCTCAGCACTTTGATCTGTTCACCGCCCAGCGGATATTCCGGTAGGGCAATGAATAGCACCGTGTTAATCAATATCAGTGCCGCTGTCCCTACACCCAACGCCAGCCGACCACGCCCCGCCAACAGTCGCACCGTGGCCAGAGCGCTGACCAGCAGCAACGCAGGTAGAAAGACGAAAACTAACCCCTGCTGACCCATGTGAATTACGGTGTAGAAGAACAATGGGGGTAACATCCAGGCCAACAGGAACAATGCACGTTCCCATCGCACATCAAAGCGCCGCTGCCAGACTCGTTGCAGTACGGATAGTCCCAAAGGCACCAGAGCTGTGCTCCAGCCAAAGGCAG